>JALWTH010000251.1 GCA_027082975.1 Paracoccaceae bacterium
ATCCCCGATGGCATCACCATGATCGAAGGCGAACCCTATATGGGTGACGGCAAGGGCGGCTATATCGCCTGCGAGGTGATCAAGCCCCAGCACCGGCTCGAAGATGAGGTGGTGCGCAAGATCATGGGATACGGCATCCAGATCAGCGAGCAGGTGGCCCGTTTCAAGGCCCATACCTTTGACGATATCGGCCAGTTCGAGGCGCTGCTGGCCCAGGAATACGGCGCGCGTCTGGGCGGGGCCAAGGGCAACAAGACCCTGCGCAGCATCGACGGGCTCTACAAGGTGCAGGTGCAGGTCAGCGACCATATCGAATTCGGCCCCGAACTGCAGATCGCCAAGGAGCTGCTGGACGAGTGCATGAACGAATGGGCGGCAGACGCGCGCCCCGAACTGCGCACCATCGTCACCCGCGCCTTCAACACCGACAAGGCCGGCCAGATCAACCGCTCGGAAATCTTCATGCTGCTGCGCCTCGAGATCGACGATCCCCGCTGGCAGGAGGCCATGCGCGCCATCCGCGACGCCATGCGCGTGGTCGGCTCCAAGACCTATGTCCGCCTCTACAGGCGCGAGCGTTTCGACGCCCCCTGGCAGCCGGTGACCATTGATCTGGCGAAGGTGTGAGAGATGACCGAAGCCGAGTTCAAGACCCGCCTCGAAGCTGCCTTCGACGAATTCATCGCCGGCAATGCCGAACTGGTCGAGCGGCTGCAGGAGCGCACCGAAGAACTTTTCGAGGAAGCCGAAGCTGCTGGCTGCGATGCGGAATTGATCGCTCTGATCCATGGCGCCCAGATCGTGCGTCTTCAGAACATGATCAAGGGAAGCGTGGGGGAAATATGACCCGCCGCAATCTCCAGAAGCTGATCCATGTGGGCTGCCGCGAGCTGGGGCTCGATGAGGAGACCCGGCGCGAGCTGCAGCTGGTGGCGACCGGCAAGGTGAGCCAGCGCGACATGGACGAGGCCGATCTGAGGCAGGTGGTGGAGGCGCTGAAGGCGCGCGGATTCCGCCCCGAGGGCGGCCGCCATGCCCGCGCGCCGCGCGCCGATCTGCGCCTCATTCACGTGCTCTGGCGGCTCCTGGGCGAGGCCGGGGTGCTGGAGCGGCCCGGCCGGGACGGGCTCAATGCCTTCATCCGCGCGCGTTTCGGCGCCAGCTGGGGCAATGTGCCGATCGACGTGGACGCGCTTCGTGACGCGGGCCGGATCAATGCGGTGATCCGCGCGCTCCGCGACTGGTGCGAGCGCGCCGGCGTGGAGGTGGAGCGATGAGCAATGTGGACAAGATCATCGATGAGCTTCGTGCCGTTTATGGCGCGAGCAACAATTCCGATCTCGCCAGGAAAATGGATATTGGTAAGTCGACAATCGCCAGCTGGCGGCGGCGTGGGCGCGTGCCCAAGCGCCACACGAAGATACTGGAATCCGGTGAATTGCCCATATTCCCACCTGGTGCTATCCGCCAGCACTCTCTGTATGCCGGCGCGCTGCTTCTGGCATTGGTGCGTTATCGCGCGCATTCCCACCCTCTGCGCCCTTCGGAAATCGTCAAGGCGGTCTCGGATGAAGGTGTGTTGCAGGAATTCACAGACCTGTTTCACGCCGCAGCCAAGGACGTAACCGCGCGCGCCCTGGAATACGGGATCGAATACCGGGCCGCCGTCATCACTCTGCTTCATGAACTGATCGAGGTGGAGCGATGAAGAAGCCGCTGACGAAGATCACTGATCATGCGGTCGTGCGCTACCTGGAGCGGGTCTGCGAGCTCGATATCGAGGCGCTGCGCCTCGAGCTTGCCCGGCAGGTGGACCCGGCCACGCGCGCCGGCGCCTGCGCGGTGGTGATCGACGGCTTTGTTTATCGCCTGGCCGGCGGCGCGCTGGTGACCGTGGTGCGCAAGGAGCGCGACACGCTCCAGCGCAAGCCGCGCAAGCAGCGGGTGCGCCCATGAGCCGCCTGCCGCCGCCCCCCGCCCATGTGGCGCCCTTTGTCGAGGTGCTCGGCACCGAGGGGGCGGTGGATTTTCTGTTGAATTTCGGTGGGGCCGAGCTTTACCTGTCGCAGCGGCCGCGCCCGGACAGCCGTATTTCCCGCGCCATCGGACAGAAACGCGCAGCCGAGCTCGCCCGCTCCGGGCTCCGGGTGCCGCGGCGCATCCCCACGGCCAAGCCATGGATTGCCCGGGTGCTGCGCGCCCAGGGGCTGCCGGTGGCCGAGATTGCCCGCAGGCTGCATGTTTCCGACGTGGCCGTGCGCGGCTGGCTCAGGAAAGGGGGCGGCGAAAGCACGGGCGAAGATCCCCAGCTCAGCCTGTTCTGAGAAGCCCCCCGCAAACCCTTGTGGGTGTTTTGCGCGCGGTTTGAAGGGCAATCTTGTCACAACCTATACAGGAGCCCTTCCATGCCATCCGTTCAGGATATCGCCCGTGAAATCGTCGCCCGTGAAGGCGGCTTTGTCAATGACCCTGATGATCCGGGCGGCGCGACCAAATATGGCGTGACCATCGGCACGCTGCGCCGGCTCGGGATCGACAAGACCGGCGACGGCAGGGTCGATGTGGCCGATCTGCGCGCGCTCAGCCGCGCCGACGCCGAGGCGATCTTCATCGAGCATTATTACCGCCGGCCCCGGATCGACCTCCTGCCCAAGGCACTGCAGCCCTCGGTTTTCGACATGTATGTGAATGCCGGCGCCAATGCGGTGAAGATCCTGCAGCGGCTGCTTCGGGAGATGGGCGAGGATGTGGCGGTGGACGGGGCGATCGGGCCGCAGACGGCCGAGGCCACGGCACGCATCGCGGCGCGGCCGGAAGTTGGTGCCAGGCGGCTTGCCGACCAGGACGCAGACCCATAAACCACGCGTCGCCAGCGCGATCCTCGCGAAATATCAATGGGTTGGGGCGCGCCGCACAGGGTGGTGCCCTTTGCAAGCGACCCGAGCCATTGAGATGAAGCGAGGATCGCGCCCTTCGGGTTTGGCGGATTTTCGCCCTGACTGCGTTGCAAGCGCTTGAAATAGCACCACTATTTCTGCGCCCTTGCGCCTGGTCAGGACGAAAATCTGCCAAACTGGCGACGCGTGGTTTATGGGCCTGCGTCCTTTGGCATCGCCCGGCGCAATTATTATTTCCGCCTCGCCGACCGGCGCCCGGCAAGCCGCAAATATTGCGTGACGCGGGCCGGTGGCAAGGGGGGCTGGATCAAGCGGGCCGAGGCATTCATCAGCCCCGAATACCACCTGAGCGATGCAAAGTTTCAGGCGAGGATCGCGGCATGGGGATGAGCGGGGGGATGAACGGGGGGATGATCGGCCAGCTTCTGGCAGTGCTGTTTGGCGGCGGGCGAAACATGATCCGCGACACCGCCGAGGTGTTTCGCCCCAATGCCGAGGCGCAGGCGGCGCGGGCCTATGGGCTCGACAGCGCCACGCTCCAGCAGATGGCCGCCGAATTCGGCTGGCGCGGGAGCCGCGGCCGGTTCGACCGGCTGATGGACGGGATCAACCGCCTGCCGCGCCCGCTGCTGGTCATGGGCGTGTTCGGCCTGCTGATCTGGACCGCGCGCGACCCGGTGGGTGCGGCCGAGGTATTCACCTCCTGGGCGATCATCCCGACCGAGTTCTGGTATGTGGTGCTGGCCATCGTCACCTTCTATTTCGGCGGGCGCTACCAGGCCAAGGTGCATGAGATGCAGGCGCGGCTTGCCGGCGTGGCCGGAGGGGTGCCGGTGGTGCTCGACAGTCTCGCCGCGCTTGACGGGTTGCGCGCAGGCCCCGCGACCCCGGCCGTCGCCGACACCGCGACCGATGCGGCGCTGAGCCTCGATGCGGTCGAGGCCGCCGCCACCGATCCCAACCCGGCGCTGGCCGGACTGCGAGGCGGGCGATGAAGCGGCTTGCGATCCTCCTTCTGGCTGCGCTCTTCGCCCGGACGGCCCCGGCACAGGAGCGCGTGCAACCGGTAGCGCGCTGCGCCCCGGCCGGGGACATGCGCGCGACCCTGCTGGAAGTCTTCGGCGAGACGCGCCGCTTTGCCGGGTTGGTCCCCGATGAAGGCGTGCTCGAGCTCTACAGCGGCCCCGACAGCTGGAGCCTGACCCTGATCCGCCCGGACGGCACCGCCTGCCTGATCGCCGCCGGATTTGACTACTTCCTGATCCCGCCCGGAGAGCCTGCATGAATTTCACCCTCGACCCGACCATCTCCATGTCCGTGGTGCTTTCGGTCATTGTCATCACCTTCACCTGGTTTCGCACCCG
>JALWTH010000252.1 GCA_027082975.1 Paracoccaceae bacterium
GGTGGACGAGGCCTTTGTCATCTACAAGCCCACCGGCCAGATCCTCTGGGCCCTGGTCGATGGCGGCGGGCAAGGCTCGATCACCCTGCGCATCGACGGCACCGATTACGACCTGCTGGCCTGAGCCCGGGGCGCCCGCCCTTTCATCTTGGTGCAAATACTCCCGCCGGAGGCACGATTTTTCTGCGAAAAATCGCTTTCCCTCGCCGGGGAATGTCTGCGCGCCTGAACGCCTGTTCATCTCTCGGACAGCACTTCCTCAAAGGAAGATGAAGTTGTCATTGCTCCACTGGTCCACCTCGATCGGCCCGCCATCGGCGCTTTCGATCAGCAATGTCTCGTCTGCGAAGCTGATCCTGGCGCCATTGGCGCTCCGGGTGATGGTGAGGGAAGAAATGTCATAGAGCCGCCCCCAGTCTCCCAGGTGCAGCCGGTCCACGCCGATCTGGAAATCGGTAATCCGGTCCTGCTGACCATCGGCGGTGAACACGAATACATCCGCTCCGGCCCCTCCGGTCAACACATCCGCACCCTCACCGGCTATCAGCACATCCTCGCCACCGCCACCGCTCAGGTAGTCATCGCCCGCGCCACCCAGCAGCATGTCATCCCCGGCGCCTCCGGTCAGGGCATCCGAGCCGGCACCGCCGGTTTGCAGCGCGCCAAGCTGGTCGAGAGGCAGCGCCAGCTGCACCAGGCCGCCACTGGCACCGGACAGGAGGATCTGCACCTCCTGGCCGAAAACAGATGCCCGGATCTCCAGAACCGCGCCAATATCCCAGGCCGTGGTCTGCGCGAGGCTCTCGTGGTGGAAAAGCTGCCCGCCCGGCAGCAATTCGAACAGGCTCACCCCGCCATCGCTCCCTGCCGCCACGACGAAATCTCGCCCGCCGAAAGAAAAGCTGTCCAGGGCGCTGGCGCGCCCGAAGCGCGTCTCCATCGTGTCATACACGCTGTCTTCGACAAAGAAGACCCCCTGCGCATTCAGCCGCAGCACGTTCAGCGAAGAACTGCCCGAGGCGGCAAGGACGAAGAACATCTCGCCGCCGATGGAGATGTCCACCATTTCCGACAGATCCGAGACCCAGAGCCCGTCCTTCGGGCCGAGACTGTCCACCAGTTCCATGCTGCCATCGCTGCCGATCCGGTAATTGCTGATCCGGTGTTCGGTTTCTGAAATCACCACCAGATAGGTGCTCCCGGCCAGTTCGACCACGCGCAGATCGCTCACCCCGGCGACTCCCGACTTGACCGTATCGAGCACCTGGGTCACCTGTTGCGGCGTGAAGTCCGGCAGCAGCCGGTAGAGGGTCAGCCCTTCGTCTCCCCCGTCTCCCCCTGTATCGCCGGCAGTGACCATGAAGCTGGTGGTGCCGATATCGAGCGTGATCACCGCATCTGCCTGGAGATAATCGCCGGCGCTGCTTTGCAGCTGGGAGGGGGCCCCCAGCTGGGCGGTGGAGTCGTATTGCTGCAGCAGGAGATTGCCGCTGAGGCTTTCCACCGAGAGCAGGTAGCCCTGCCCGGCAAGGGTCGTCGTCAGGCCGGATCTGGCATAGGCGGACAGGCCCTGCACCAGCTCCCAGGAGGTCGTCCTGCCGCCCAGCCCACTGCCTTCGGAGAGGTGGATGCGGCTGACCGCGCCCGAAGAGGCGGAAATGGCCAGGAGCCAGGAATCCTGCCCGTCAGCGACGAATTCCATCGCCGCGATCTCGGACAGGCTGTAGTCAATATCGCTCCACAAATGCGTGCGCAGAGACAGGTTTTGCATGGCAGCATCCCGAATGACTTCGGGGCAAAACTTGCAGGCCAACCTGCCGCAACCCGTACCGAAACGGGGCGATTTTGCGGATCATTTTTCAAATATGTGGAAAATGCGCGGGGTCCGGCTCAGGCCTCTTCGGCCAGGCGGACCAGGTATCTGCCATAGGCATTCTTGCAAAACAGTTCCGCGCGCCGGGCCAGCTGAGCGCGGTCGATCCAGCCCTGTTCAAAGGCGATCTCGTCCGGGCTGCCGGTCTGCAGCCCCTGGCGCTTTTCCAGGGTGCGGACAAAATTGCCGGCATCCAGCAGGGAGCCGTGGGTGCCGGTATCGAGCCAGGCATAGCCGCGGCCCATCTGCCTTACCTCCAGCTGGCCATCGGCCAGGTAGAGCTCCAGCAGGCTGGTGATCTCCAGTTCCCCACGCTCCGAAGGCCTGACCCGGCGCGCGCGCGCAGGGGCGCTCCCGTCGAGAAAATAGAGCCCGGTCACGGCAAAGGGCGAAGGCGCCTTCTCCGGCTTTTCGACGATCCCGCGCACCTTGCCGCCAGCGTCGAAATCCACCACCCCGTAGCGCTCCGGGTCGGCCACCCGGTAGCCGAAGACCGTCCCGCCGCAGGGCGAGCGGTCCGCCTCGCGCAGCAATTGCCGCAGCCCCTGGCCGAAAAAGATGTTGTCCCCCAGCACCATGGCGCTGGGCGCGCCGTCGAGGAAATCCTCGGCCAGCAGATAGGCCTGGGCCAGACCGTCCGGGCTGGGCTGGGTGATATAGGTCAGCGACAGGCCCCACTGGCTGCCGTCGTCCAGGGTGCGGCGAAACTGCGCCTGATCCTCGGGCGTGGTGATGACGGCGATTTCGCGAATCCCGGCCAGCATCAGGGTGGTGAGCGGATAGTAGATCATCGGCTTGTCATAGACCGGCAGAAGCTGCTTTGAGACGCCGATCGTGATCGGATAGAGGCGGGTGCCGGAGCCGCCTGCGAGAATGATGCCCTTGCGGCCGGTCTGTGCTACCTGTGCCATGCCCTGCTCCTGCGCCCCGCGCCCCAGTCTAACCGCCTGCGGCAAGCTCTGCCAAGATCCCGTCCAGCGCCAGGCGCCAGTCCGGGCGGTTTATTGCAAAGACCCGCTCGATCCCGGAGCAATCCAGCCGCGAATTGGCCGGGCGGCGGGCCGGGGTCGGGTAGGCCTCGGTCGGGATGCCCCGGATGCGCACCGCCAGCCCGGCGCGGGCGAAGATCTCTTCGGCGAAAAGCTTCCAGCTCACATCCGGCGCGCCGGAGAAGTGGTAGATACCGCTTTTCTCGGGCGCCGCGGCCAGGGCGCGGGCGATGGTCAGGCAGGCCTCGGCAATGGCGCCGGCCGGGGTCGGCCCGCCGAACTGGTCCTCCACCACATCCAGCGCGTCGCGGCTCTCGGCCAGTCGCAGCATGGTGCGGACGAAATTGCTCCCATGCGCCGAAAAGACCCAGGAGGTGCGCAGGATCGCATGAGGCCCGCCCGCCGCCGCCACCGCGCGCTCACCCGCGAGCTTGGAGCGGCCATAAGCGTTTTGCGGTGCGACCGGGTCGCTTTCGCGCCAGGGCGCGGTGCCGCTGCCGTCAAAGACGTAATCGGTCGAGATATGCACGAAGGGGATCGCCCGCCGCGCGCAGGCCTCGGCCAGCAGGCCGGGGGTGGCGGCGTTGATCTGCGTTGCCAGCGCCTCTTCTTCCTCGGCCCGGTCCACCGCCGTATAGGCGGCGGCATTGATCACCGCATCGGGCGCATGTGTCTCCAATGCGGCCAGACAAGTCTCCGGCGCGGTGAAATCCGCCTCTGCGCGGCCCAGCGCGGTGACCTGCGCGCGGCGCTGCAATTCGCGTGCCACCTGCCCGTTCTTGCCGAAAACGAGGATCTTCATGCGCCACGCCCCAGGCGCTTGCCGACCCCGTCGCGCCCCTGCAGGGCCCGCCACCAGGGCTCGTTGTCGAGATACCATTGCACGGTCTGCGCCAGCCCTTCATCGACCGTATAGGAAGGCCGCCAGCCAAGCTCCTCGCGCATCCGGCGCGGGTCGATCGCATAGCGGGCATCATGGCCGGGGCGGTCGGCGACAAAGGTGATCAGCGCGCTGTGGGGCGCGGCGCCGGGGCGTTTGGCATCGAGGATGGCGCAGAGCTTGCGCACCAGTTCCAGATTGCTGAGCTCGTTCTCGCCGCCGATATTGTAGCTCTCGCCGATACGCCCGCGCGCGAGCACCTCCAGCAGCGCTTCGGCATGGTCCTCCACATGCAGCCAGTCGCGCACATTCTCGCCGCGCCCGTAGATCGGGATCGGCCTGCCCGCCAGCGCGTTCAGGATCACCACCGGGATCAGCTTTTCGGGGAACTGGTAGGGGCCGTAATTGTTGGAGCAGTTGGAGAGCACGACCGGCAGGCCATAGGTCTCGCCCCAGGCGCGCACCAGGTGGTCGCTGCCGGCCTTGGAGGCGGAGTAGGGCGAGCGCGGCGCATAGGGGCTCTGTTCGGTGAACTTGCCCTCGGGGCCGAGGCTACCGAATACCTCGTCGGTCGAGATATGGTGAAAGCGGAAGCCCTCGGGCCGCCCCCGCCCCTGCCAATAGGCACGCGCGGCCTCGAGCAGGGTGAAGGTGCCGACCAGGTTGGTCTGGACAAAGGCGGCCGGGCCATCGATGGAGCGGTCCACATGGCTCTCGGCGGCGAGGTGCATGATCGCATCGGGCCGGTGCCTGTCCAGCAGGGCCTCCATGGCGGCCCGGTCGCAGATATCCGCCTGCTCGAAGGCATAGCCGGGATGGTCGGCCACGCTGGCCACGTTGTCCAGGCAGGCGGCATAGGTGAGCTTGTCCACGTTGACCACCGCGTGGCCGCGCGCGATCGCCAGCCGCACCACCGCCGAGCCGATGAAGCCCGCGCCGCCGGTCACCAGCAGCTTCATGGCGTGGCCCCGTAGGCAAAGGGGCTGTCGAAATCGGCGAGGCGCCCGGCGGCGGCGTCCTTTTCCGAGAGCACCGGCGCCTGTCCGCCGAGCCCCCAGTCAATGCCGATATCCGCATCGTCCCAGAGCAGCGCGCCTTCGGTCTCGGGGGCGTAGTAATCGGAGCATTTGTAGATGATTTCCGTATCCGGCGCGCGGGTCACGAAACCATGGGCAAAGCCCTCGGGGATCAGCAGCTGGCGCCCGTTTTCCGGGCTCAGCTCCACCCCGTACCAGCGCCCGTAGGTGGGACTGCCCCTGCGGATATCCACCGCCACGTCAAACAGCGCCCCACGCCCGCAGCGCACCAGCTTGGCCTGGGCGGCAGGCGGCGCCTGGAAATGCAGGCCGCGGATGGTGCCGGGGCGGGCGGAAAGCGAGTGGTTGTCCTGCACGAAGTCGGTCGTGATCCCGGCCTCGGCAAAGGCCCTGCGGTTCCATGTCTCTTCGAAAAAGCCGCGATGGTCGCCAAAGCGCGCGGGCGTGATCAGCAGCAGGCCGTCGATGGGGAGCTTTTCGATCTTCACCACATACCCCTGAAGTTGAAGCCCTTTCATAACCCAACTGGCAGATGTTGCAACTCCCGCCCCGGTAATGCGCAAAAAAACCCCGCCGCGAGGGCGGGGTCAGTGGGTGCTGTGCAAGTCAGGTCACAGGCACCGGCGGTACACCCTGGATTCTTGTGAGGGATCAGACCATCTCGGCCCGGATCTGCTGGCGCAGGATGTCGATCGGGATCTTCTTGCCGTCGCGCCTGAAATGCCAGTAGGTCCAGCCGTTGCAGCTGGGCGCGCTTTCCAGCGCGGCGCCGACCTGGTGGATCGAGCCCCTGGCCTCGCCCGCGATCAGGGTGCCGTCGGCGCGCACCCGGGCGGTCTGGCCGCGCGGGCTGATCAGCACTTCGCCGGGGCGCAACATGCCGCGCTCGACCAGCTGGCCGAAGGGCACGCGCGGCTGGGCACGCTTGGGCCGCGTGGTCTCCAGCGCCTCGCGGTCGAGCCTGCGCACCCGGGCGATGCGCTTTTCGGCCACCTTGCGGTAGGCCTCTTCGCGCTCGATGCCGATGAAATCGCGCCCGAGCATCTTGGCCACGGCGCCGGTGGTGCCGGTGCCGAAGAAGGGGTCGAGCACCACGTCGCCGGGATTGGTGGTGCCCACCAGCACCCGGTGCAGCAGCGCCTCGGGCTTCTGGGTCGGGTGCGCCTTGTTGCCGTTTTCGTCCTTGAGCCGCTCGTGGCCGGTGCAGATCGGCAGCACCCAGTCCGAGCGCATCTGGATGCCTTCGTTCAGCGCCTTCAGCGCCTCGTAATTGAAGGTATATTTCGCCGCCTCGTTGCGCGAAGCCCATATCATCGTCTCGTGGGCATTGGTCAGGCGCTTGCCGCGAAAGTTCGGCATCGGGTTGGACTTGCGCCAGATCACGTCATTGAGGATCCAGTAGCCCTGATTCTGCAGCTCGGCACCGACGCGAAAGATATTGTGATAGGAGCCGATCACCCAGATCGCGCCGTTTGGCTTGAGCACACGCCGGGCGGCCTTGAGCCAGGCGCGGGTGAAGCGGTCATAGGCGCGGAAGCTGTCGAACTGGTCCCAGTCATCATCCACCGCATCGACGCGCGAATTGTCGGGCCGGTGCAGATCGCCCTTGAGCTGGAGATTGTAGGGCGGATCGGCAAAGATGAGGTCCACGCTGGCCTCGGGCAGGCCGTTCATCACCTCGATGCAATCGCCTGCGAGAATCGTATTGAGCGGCAGTTTTGCCGCCGTATCTGTCTTTGCTTTTGCCACGTCGCTGCCTCTGTGATCGCTTTGTGATCGGTTGCCGGCGCCTTTGGCGCTCCTTTGTGGGTATTGCTGTGGATAATTTTGGGTCAAAGGCGATTCGGCGTCAAATTCTTTTTTGAATCAATGGGTTAACTTTTCTCTTGATACAAGATGTTGTGGACCGGCTTGAACGAACGCCTATGATGTGGGGTCACGCCCAGATCTTGCAGCGCCTGTTTGTGGCTTTTTGATGGATATCCCGCATTTGTTCTCCAGCCATAGCCGGGGTGCTGTTGCGCCAAGTCCACCATGACACGATCCCGACAGATTTTTGCCACGATCGAGGCCGCGGCGATGGAGAGCGAGCGCGCGTCGCCCTTGGTGACCGGCTCGGCCGAAAGGCTGAGGTCGCGCGGCAGCAGGTTGCCGTCAACCAGCACATGATCGGGAATCGCCGGCAGCAGGCGAATCGCCCGCACCATCGCCAGATGCGCGGCGCGCAGGATGTTGAACCGGTCGATCTCGGCCACGCTGGCATGGGCGACGGCGACCCGGGCGCTGGCGACGATCTCGCCGAACAGCTTTTCGCGGCGCTTCGCGGTGAGCTTTTTCGAATCGTCGAGCCCGGCGGGGATATTGTCGGGGTCGAGGATCACGGCGGCGGCGGTCACCGGCCCGGCCAGCGGCCCGCGCCCCACCTCGTCCACCCCGGCGACACGGAGAAGCCCGCGCTCCATGGCGGCGCGCTCCAGGGTGAAGTCGGGGCCGGGTCTGCTCATGCGACCTGTCTTGCCGATCCCGCCCATGCGCGCAACAAAAAAGGCGGGAGCGAACTCCCGCCGGTTTGGTCATGAAAAGGTCTTGGTAATGGGGATGCGGCGATCAGTCGTAGTAGATGCGATAGCCGTGTTCCTGCAGGCAGCGCGGGCGATAGACCTTGGTCGTGCGCAGGTAGCCGTAGCGGTCGAAATAGCGCAGTGTGCCCTTGCAGGAAGACGGCAGACTGCGATAGCCGCGGAAATGGTTGCGCAGGCAGGAGGCGGAAAAGGCCACGCGCTCGCCATCCGGCGTGTCGTAGGACTTGAGGCAGGCTTCCGGCAGGCGCTTGCTGCGCGGGACCGTGACGGTGACGCCATTGCGCCGCCCGGCTTCACTGGAGACGATCAGGCCGAACAGGCCCAGCGCCACCATGGCGGCAACGAAGTCTCCATGCCGGAGATGGCGGGCCTCGGCGGGCGCGGTGGAGAGCGGAGAGACGACAAGCGCCAGCGCCAGGGAAGCGGCGACCAGCGGCTGCAGGAGCTTGCGGGAGAGGGTGGTAGTCATGGGCTTTCCTTTCGGGTTTCAGGGTGCGAGTCGCATTGGCCGGGGGCGTGCCAATGCTTGATGCCCCGATCCTGTCCCGGCCCCGTCCGGCTAGACAATATCGGCGCCCGGTTATGAGATAACCGCCGGTTTCGCGCCTTTGCCGCCGGCTTGTTATTGTATATCAGGGGCCTGCCACCCATGACTGAGGCCATGATGAAACAGCTATTACATACGGTCGCCCTGGCCACGGCCCTGGCTCTCCCCGCGCTCTCGGCGCAGGCGGGATGCTATGCGGATTACAAGGCCAAGCGCGACAACCCGCTGAAGCTCCATTACGGCGTAGTGCAGCTTCCGGACAGCGCCTGCGGCTCCACTCAGGCCGCGGCACGCAATATTTCCCAGCGCCTTGCCCGCAATGGCTGGGTTCTGCTAAACGTGCTCTCGATCTTCGACCAGAACGGCTTGGCCCAGAGGAGAAAGAGTGCCGGACAATATTACCTACGCTACTGACATCCGCCGCTCCGGCGGGCGCGTGGTGGTCTATGGGATGATCGCGATCGTGGCAATCCTGCTGGTTGCCGCGGTCCTGCTGTTCATCAACCTGCCCGATGCCAATGCCTTCAACGAGCGGGTCGAGCAGATCTTCGTCGAGAACGACGACCTGACCTCCGGCGCCGAGATCAAGCTTCTGGAGATCCTCGCCCAGTCCGGCACCTCCTTTGCCGAGACGCTGACATCCTATCGCATGGTCATCTTCGTGCTGCTGGTCTTTGCCACCGCGATGATGATCGCGGCGATGGTCTTCCTGCTCACCATCATCACGCTCAACAAGCGCATGGGCGAGATCGAGCGGGCCGGCATCCAGGTCTCTTCGCTGCTGATCAGCCGGGGTGAGCGCACGGTCTATCTCAACAACATGGAATTCACCCTCACCCAGGCCGCGATCGAGACCCTGAGCGTGCTGGCCGAGGCGCGGATGGACGAAGAGGTGCTCTCGGGCGCGGAGATCGAGGCGATGATTTCCGGCCGCCCCGCCGCCGATTGCGACGAGGCCGCCGGCGCGACCCGGATCAAGCGCCTGCGCGATGCGCTGGGCAACCAGCTGATCAGCGAATTGCTTGTGAAAACCATCACCCGGCGCGGCTACATGCTGGCGATCGACAAGGACGTGATCCGCATGATCTGAGCCGGGGCACGCCCGGGCCTACAGATCCAGAAAATACCCGTCCACCCGGCGCCAGAAATGCAAGAGGTCGCGGGCACGGGCCGGGCTGTGGCCCATGCTCTCGATCGCATAGACATCCGCCGCCAGCAGCGCCGCCAGCTTGTAGGCAAAGGGGCCGATACCGCTGGCAGCGGTTTCCTGGCGGATCGTGTCTTCCGCCGTCGCCGCCGCACTGGTCAGGGCAAAGACAACCGAGAGCGCCGGCTCTCCCGGCCACTTCATGCACATCCTGCGCACCAGTGACCGACGCCGCTTGTCGCTCCCGGATACCAACTCTTCCAGTGCGAAGGCGATCATATCGTCGATCGGCGTATCGCGCATGCTCCCGCTACTCGCACTCCACCCCCGTGGAAACTACCCCTCACCCTATGCGAATTCTGCCATTCGGCCTAACAGAATCGGGGAACCAGTCTGTTTACGCCCGGAATTCGCGACAAATCCTTGCAAAATGCGAAGGATCTGGCGACCCCGGCAGGATTCGAACCTGCAACCTGCCCCTTAGGAGGGGGCTGCTCTATCCAGTTGAGCCACGGGGCCGCTGCAGCGCTGATAGGCGAAAAGGGCGCGGCTTGTCCATAGGCGGGGCTGCGTGATGCGGCAAATGTTGTGGCTTGTGGTTCATGGAGCCCCACCCTAACCTTTGCGAACGGACAGACCCGATGGGGACAAGATGAGCGCACATGTTGCCATTATCGGTGCCGGGATCGTCGGGGTTTCCACCGCGATCTGGCTGCAGCGGGCCGGCTGTCGGGTGACGCTCGTCGAGCGCGAGGCGGCGGCAGGCGAAGGCGCGAGCTACGGCAATGGCGGGGTGCTTGCTTCCTGCGCCATCGTGCCGGTCACGGTGCCGGGCCTGATCGCCAAGGCGCCGGGGATGCTGCTTTCGCGCGACGAGCCGCTGTTTCTCAAATGGCGCTACCTGCCGCGCCTGGCTCCCTGGCTGCGCCGCTTCCTCAGCCATGCCAATGCCGGGGACACGCAGCGTATCGCTGCCGGGCTGGCGGCGCTGATCGGCGATTCGCTGGCCGAGCATCAGGCGCTTGCGGCGGGCACCGGAGCCGAGCGCTGGCTGGTGGCGAACGATTACCTCTATCTTTACCGCGACCGGACCGAATTCGAGGCCGAAAGCTTCGCCTGGTCCCTGCGCGCGGCACATGGCATTGGCTGGGACGAACTTGAGGGAATGGATTTCCGCAGCTTCGATCCGGTCTTTTCCCCCGAATTCGCCTTTGCCATCCGCATGGGCAACCACGGGCGGATCACCGACCCCGGCGCTTATGTCAAGGCCCTGGCCGCGCAGGTGGTAGCGCGGGGCGGGCGGCTGATCCGCACCGAGGTCAGCGACGTGGTGCAGGAAGGCGGGCGGGTGACGGGGCTGCGCGCAGGCGGCGAGACGCTCCCCTGCAACGGGGTGGTGCTGGCGGCAGGGGCGTGGTCGGCGGGGCTGGCCCGGCGGATGGGGGTAAGGGTGCCGCTGGAGAGCGAGCGGGGCTATCACCTGGAGCTGATCGAGCCCTCCTTCATGCCGCGGGTGCCGGTGATGATCTCGGCGGGCAAGTTCGTCATCACCCCGATGGAAGGGCGGCTGCGCCTGGCCGGGATCGTCGAATTCGGAGGGCTCTCGGCCCCGCCCTCGCAGGCGCCGCTGGCGCTGCTCAGGCGCCATCTGCGCCAGGCAATGCCGCGCCTGCGCTGGAAGGCGGAGCAAAGCTGGATGGGCCACCGCCCGACCCTGCCCGATTCGCTGCCGGTGATCGGGCCGGTGCCGGGGCTGGCGGGCGCCTGGATGGCCTTTGGCCACCACCATATCGGCCTGACCGGCGCGGCCAGGACCGGCCGGCTGCTGGCGCAACTGATCGCCGGGCAAGAGCCCGACATATCGCTTGCCCCCTACAGCCCGGCGCGCTTCACGCGCTGAGCCAGGGGCCGAAGCCGAACAGCATGTAATCGCGCTGATAGGCGGCGCGCACGGCCTTTTCCACCTCGCCGTCATAGATGTCTTCGAGGGCAAAGGGCGTGTCGGGCTCGGCCGGGGGCAACGGCGCGGGGGCAAGGCCGACCTCGCCCGCCACGGCCTGCAGCCCCTGTTCGAGCCGGTCTTCGCGCAGGATGTGGTCGGGCAGGATGAACTGGGCAAAACCCTGGATGATCTTGCCCTGCGAGGCCCAGGCGCCATCGACCCGGATCGAGGTCTGACCGTTCAGATTGCCCCTGACCCAGCCGGCAAAGGCGATGAAGGCGGCGCGGTGGGCATCGGCGTCCTGCGGCGCGCCATGCTCGGGCAGGGGCAGGTCATAGACCTCGCGCAGGGTGCGGCGGATCTCGGGGTAAGCCTCGCTTCCCTCGCCCAGGATATGGCGGCAGAAGGCCCGGTGCAGGCGCGCGACCGGGTGGCTGAGCAGGGTAAAGGAGCGGTGGCCCGGGTGGCCGCGCTTCCACTGGCGCAGGGTCTTCTGGGTGAAGCCGCTCTGCAGGGCTTCCGGCGCGCACCCCTCCATCTCCGCCAGCCACTGGCGCAGACGCGCATTGCCCGCGCCACGCACCGGCATGAACAGCAGCGCCACCTTGTCGCCGGCCACATAGGAGGGCACCAGCGGGCCGCGGCGGGGCTCGAAATTGGGCAGGCGGCCGAGGTCGTAATGGTCGATCCGGGCCAGCGCCTCCTGCATCTCGGCGTAATTGGTCACCTTGTCGGCCAGCGCCTGGGGGTTCTGCTTCTTGGTCTTGCCGGTAAAGGCCTCAAGCCGCGTCTTTTCGCCAAGAAAGCGCGCAAGCCCGTTGATCACGTCGAGATTCTGGATGTCCTCGTAGTCGATGTAAAAGGCCGTCTGCCCCGAGACCTGCAGCGCGCGCAGGATCTTTTCCTGAAAGGCCTTGCGCGCCAGCAGCATCTGCTCGAACCCTTCCGGCTCGAAGCGCACCTTTGCGGTGCGGGCATTCTTCATGTCGCCCAGCCGCCACTGGTCGGTCGCCTGGGCGATGCGGTGGGAGACATAGCTCTCGACCACGTTGCGGGTGAGCACGATCTTGGCGCAGCGCCGATCCGCCATCACCGCATCGAACACCCGCGGGTCATGGTCGTGAAAGTAGCGAAAGCCGGGGATGCCCTCGGTGCGCGCCTTCATCACCTCGATCAGGCGCAGCGGGTCCGCATCGCGCTGAGCCCGGGTGATACCGAAGAGATCCTTGCGCTTCGGGTCAACGATGAAATGCGGGTTGAACGCCTCGCCATGGCATTTGAGCCCCGGAAAGGCATCGAGATTGCTTTCGAGAAAATTGCTCCCGGTGCGCATCTCGGCGAGGATCACGAAGCTGTCAAAGGGGCGGTCCATGCGGGGCTCACTTTACGAGATAGGGCTTGCCGGCTGACGGGCGATTCTGTACGGCTGCAATGCCGGTGGGAAAGTCGCCCATAAGATACGGATGCATCCCCTGGTTCTTGAGATTTTGCAGGAATTGTCCAAAGCCATCCAGTGGCACCATGCGCGGCGCAGCGGTCAGCCGGTGAGCGGAACGGGCACCGATTTCGTCGATGATCGTCTGCAGGGGCTCCATCGGCGCCTCGATGAAATCGGCCATGGTCCAGATCCGCACCCGCGCCTTGGCATGGGGAGAGCGCAGGATGTCCAGAAATTCGCTCTCGATCTTCTGCAGCCGCGCTGCTTCCTTGCGGATGATGGAGAAATCCTTGTTGGAATGAAACAGCGGCACCGCCCAGGCGCCGGAGATGACCGAGATCTGCGCATTGGGATCGGTGGCCATGAACCAGTTGTTCGCCTGGTTGTCGCCCGGCCCGAACTGGAAGCACTGGCGCTCGCCGCGGGTGTTCCAGATCAGGTTGGTGAAAAAGGCGCGCGGGTTGTAGTCGCGAATGGCGGCACTGTCGGTAAGCGCGCCGGAAAAGACCTCCGCGCCGGCGGCGAACTCGACCCGGTCAGGGGCAAACAGATGCCCATGCACCCGCGCGCCCACCACCCGGCCCAGCCAGGTCTCGAAATCCTCGAACAGCTCGGTAAAGCCCTGAAACACTGAATATTGCGCGCTGGTCTTGCCGTTTTCCCAGTTTTCGTTGGGAAAGCGGCTCTGCATGTAGAGCCCCGGCCGGCCCTTGGTGCGCCGCTCGACCGCCTTGGAGAAAAGCCGGTCGATCTTGCCCGGATTGGGCTCGGCCCTGGTCGTGGCGCTGGCGGAATCGGCGAGGAAGCTCTCGTAGAGCTTGTCCGCATGGGGCCAGATCTTGCGCGCGACGAAACAGTCGGAGCGGCGCAGAAGCTGCAGGTGATCGTCGTAGAAGATATGCGGCTTGCCCTGAAAATCGAACTTGGAAAGCGTCAGCGAGCGGCTCTCGATATTGGCCGAATAGAGCCGCACCATGGTCTGGAAATAGCTCTCGTCCGGGATCCAGACCCTGCGGAAATAGCGGACATATTCCTCGTAATCCGGGTCGTCGAAGATCGCGGTCAGGGTCTGGCGGGTCAGGCACCACCACTGGCTGCCCATATGCGGCACCAGGCCGGGCGGAATCCGGCGCTTGAATTTCAGCCTGCGCTGAAGGTTCACATAGCCGTCAAACAGCCGCCGGTGGCGCTTCCAGGAAAAGGGAAAGCGCAGGGTGAAGCGCTCGGCATCGAGCCCGCCGACGGTCCAGGGCACGTCTTCGGTGGTCGCGCTTTCGATGAAGTTGGTCAGCGGGCGCTCTTCGAGATAGGCGATCAGCTCTTCGACCGGCCTGAGCGGCAGGCAGGAGCCGCTGGCGAGATAGACATGGCGCACCTCGGCAAAGCGCCGCAGCATCAGCTTCGTCGCGCTGATCGACGCCTCGACCAGCGACCAGGTACCCCATTCGCAGCGGTGGCGGGTGGAAAACAGGATATTGTCGAGGTCGGCAAGGCTCTCGACAAAAGCGTCATATTCGCCGCGCCCCACCCGCTTGTCCACATGGATCACCACCGGGCAGCCCTTGCCCGCCCAGTGGCGCGCCACCTGCTCGGCGCGATTGAGCGCCTCGTGGACCAGCATGACGAAGCCGACGCTCATGCCCAGTTCCCCTTGGACATCAGGCCGAGGATCTCCAGCTGGCGCCAGTTGATGTATTTCTCGCTCCACTTGCACCAGAGGTCCGGGTTTTCGCGCAGGCGAGCCTCGTAAGCGCGGTATTCGTGGCTGTTGGCATAATGCTGGCGGCGCTTGAGTTCTTCTGTCGCCTTGGCGCCGAACGTGTCGAGAAACTTGGCGTGCAGCAGGCAGCCCGAGGCCTTCTCGCCCCCCCATTCGTCATAGACCAGATTGAGCCCGCGCGGCAGCAGCATGTGGGTCGAGCTGACATAGGTATAGCGCCGGTCCCACCGGACCAGCGGGATCTTGTTCAGCGCCGGGCTGCGCTCGGGCTGGTCCGGGAAAAAGGCCCGGCTGCGCGGGCCGCCCTGGATCCACAGATTGCCGAACCGGCGGTTCTTCCGGATCATGTAATTGCCGCTGTCGAACCAGCTGGCGATCTCGAAGGGATCCTGGCCCTCGCGGTAGGGCTGCGCGTCCAGCGGCCCCTTGGGGTACATGTCCAGCAGCATGGCGCCGAAGGAGCGGATCGAGGAAGCGTCGAGCCAGTCGGTGAGCGCGCGCAGGGGGCGGGTGTCGCAGAACGGATAGACCAGGAATTCGTCCGGGTCGACCACCAGGCACCAGTGACCGTGCCCGTGCTTCCATTGCAGCCAGTTCAGCCAGTCCACCCCGAAGCGGGCGCGCTTGTAGCTGTGGCGCGTGGTCCAGAGCGAGACATCCTCCTGTCGGCGCAGATATTCGGCCGAGCCATCGTCGGAGTCGTTGTCCACGATCAGGAAGTGGTTGACCCCCATATTGCGGTAATAGCGCAGGAAATAGGGCAGGCGCACGCGCTCGTTGCGCAGGGTGGAAAAGACCAGGATATCCTTGGGCGCGATCTCGTCGGTGCGATTGTTGACAGCTGTCAACTCGCGCCGCTTGCGAAAGGCCCGGATGCGCCAGCGCTTGCGCTGCAACCGCAACCGGTATGAGCTTATTGCACCCATCTCTTCCCTCTCGGCAACCGCCCGTACCTGTCAGCCTATCACGAGACCCTTAAGACCAGGTTGAAGTGATCTTCCCATGTGGGGAGCGCCGGGCCGGTGTCCTGCATGGCCCCCGGGGATCGCCTCGCGTCTGTTTCTTCTGCCAGAGCCTGTATCGTTTTGCGCCAAGAATACATGTCCGCGGGACTCGCGTAAATGGGAATGTTGCCAAGGATTTCGCAGAGAACCGGCAGGTCGGAAGCGACCACCGGCACGCCCAGCGCGTGCGCCTCGCAGGGAGGCAGGCCGAAGCCTTCGGCATGGCTCGGAAAAAGCAGCGCCCGAGCGCCCTGGAGCAGGGCGGCCACGGCGCCGTCGGACAGGCGATCGAGCTCGATCACGCCCCGGGGACGGGCGTCGAGCCGGGCGAAGACGGCCTGGTTGTTCCAGCCGCGATTGCCGACGATATAGAGATTGGGCGCCGGGCCATGTGCGGTCAGATCCTCCCAGATATCCAGCAGCAGGGCGTGGTTCTTGCGCGGCTCGATCGTGCCCAGGGCGACGAAATAGGGCGTGGCGAGGTCGAGGCCCGCGGGCAGGGCCTCGGGCGCGGGTTCCGGTACCTCGATGCCCAGATGCGCCACCAGCCCCGGCGGCACCCTTCCCCAGCCGGAAAAGTACCGCTCCGCATCCCGCCGGCTGGCAGCGGAATTGTAGATCACCAGATCGGCTGCCCGCGCCACCGCCCGCATCCGGCGCTCGAAAAGCGGCACGGTGCCGGGGCGCTGGTATTCGGGATATTCGAGCGGGATCATGTCATGCACCAGCACATGCGCCCGCCCGCCGGCGGCATGGATCGCGGCAAAGACGTCATCGGACAGGTTGGCATGGCCGACATTGAGCCAGACCGCGCCCGCCGGCAGGTGACGCGCAAGCATCCGGGCCAGCCCCTTGCGGCCCGAGCGCGCCAGAGCCAGGCGGCGCAGGTCGCTTTCGGCACGCCGGCGCATCGGCGCACGGCGGTGGGTCAGGCGCGACAACAGATCGGCCGACCCCCAGGCGGCGCGCCCCGAAAGGCACGAATGCAGGGCCTCCACCCCCTCCCGATCCAGCAGGACGAAGCCCAGTGCCGTGCGCACCAGGGCAAAGAGCGGCTCGGGCTCGGCGCTCAGATGCGACAGGTAGGCGGCCTCCACCCGGTCGATGCCGGTCATCGCCCCGCCACCCACCCGCGACATGAGCCGCGTCAGGTCCAGAAGGCGCGCCGGCACACCCATCAGCCTGTCACCGGACAGCGCCTATTCCGCAGCCTTGTTATGCTCGGTAACCGTGTGCAGGTATTGGGCGAGTTCGTCGCGCAGGTCCGGCCGCGCCAGGGCGAAGGACACCGTGGCCTGCAGGAAGCCCGCCTTGGACCCGCAGTCGAAGCGCTGGCCGTCGAAGCGGTAACCATAGACATCGCGCCCTTCGACGATCTCCCGGGCAATGGCGTCGGTCAGCTGAATCTCGCCCCCGGCGCCGCTCTTGATCCGGTTCAGGTTCTGCAGGACCTTGGGGCTGAGGATATAGCGCCCGATCACCGCAAGGCTGGAGGGCGCCTTGCCCGGCTCGGGTTTCTCCACCATGCCCTTGACATGCACGATCTTGCCCAGGTCCTGATCCAGGTCGAGAACTCCGTAGAGATGCGCCTTGTCCGGGGCCACCTCCATCGCCGCGACCATCGAGCCGCCGGTTTCCTCATAGGCCTCGACCATCTGCTGCAGGCAGGGCTTCTCGGCGGCGATCACGTCGTCCGGCAGAATCACGGCAAAGGGCTCGTTGGCGATCAGGCGGCGGGCGCACCACACCGCGTGGCCCAGGCCCAGGGCCCTGTGCTGGCGGATATAGGCGATGGCGCCGCTGTCCATATTGGTGCTTTTCAGGCTGTCGAGAAGCTCGGTCTTGCCCTTCTTGCGCAGTTCCTGCTCGAGCACCGGGGCATTGTCGAAGTAATCTTCCAGCGCCCCCTTGCCACGCGAAGTGACGAAGATGAATTCCTTGATCCCCGCCGCCCGCGCCTCGTCGATCGCATACTGGATCAGCGGGCGGTCCACCAGGGTCATGATCTCCTTGGGGATCGACTTCGTTGCCGGCAAGAACCGTGTACCAAGCCCGGCTACCGGGAATATCGCCTTGGTTACTTTCCTGCGCATGTTGTTACCTCTCGCTCATTCTGTTGACCTGCCTCATCGACCTGCCTGAGACGGATTTCGTCTGTTACGATTCACACGCCACTTTCCGGCGTTATTCTTTCATTTCCCTTAATGTTAGACCTTACGTTTCCCGCCGTCATCTGCCGAGGGGAAAAATCCGCCTTTTGGCGCAACTTCGCAACACGCGCCCATTCCTGCGCCACCCGGCGGCGGAAGGGGACAAGCCGGAAGACGGGCTCGCTGCGCTCCGCGCGGCCAAACAGCCCGCCCCTGTGCAGCCAATAGCCGTCGCGCACGAAGCGCACATCGTGGTAGAGCGCGGTCGGGCTGAAGCGAAAGACGGTGGCATTCTTGCCCGCCCGCACCGCGCCCAGCGCCCGGGCGCGCAGGTGCCGGCGGCTCCAGGTCCGCCCGGCAATGCAAACATGGCCGCGAGGGGCCGGGGTGAAAGGCAGGAAAGCCTCCCCTTCCCCCGTCAGGGGCGAGAGCGGCGCAAGGACACGCTGGCGGCCCTCGGCGATCCCCGCTTCCAGGCCTTCCAGAAGCCGGGCGACATCGCGCGGCTCCAGCCCGCCGCGCACCATGTGGGCCAGCAGGCGCCGGCGCTGCTCCGCGCGCAGCCGCTCCAGCGCGCCGGGCCAGTCCTGCTCGGGCGCGTGCTTGCGCAGGAAAACCATGCTGGAAGCGCCGATCTCCCTGAGCGAGCGCGGCGCCCGGTCCGAGGCGCGCCGATCCGAAGCGGCATAGCCGTGATGCACCTGCGCGAGCGGCACGACAGCCGTCTTTCCGCCTGCCCCGGCGAGACGCATGTTCAGATCCGTCTCGTCGTGAAAAAACCGGAAAACAGGGTCTAATCCGCCCATTAGAGACACATCCTGGCGGCGAAAGGCGCAGTTGGTCCCCATGGTCTTGACCGCGTGGCCCGGCGGGGGCGCGACGATCCGAGGCGCCTCGCCGGCCACCTCCAGCGGCACCTCCTCGCCGGTCCGGCTGACCAGGCCGGCACGATACTGAAATGAAATCCCGTTGCGCCCGCGCACATAGCCCCCGGCGGCGACAACCACGGGATCGGCAAACGGGGCGGCGAGGTGGTCAAGCCAGGTCGGCTCGGGCACGGCATCGTCGTCGATAAAGGCGACGATCTCGCCTGCCGCCGCGGCGATCCCGGCATTGCGCGCGGCCGAGATATTGGGCGCATCGAAGGGCACCGTCTTGACGCGCGCCTGCCAGCCCATTTCCGCCACCGCGGCGATCCCGCCTTCATCGGCGACCACGACGATCTCGAAAGCCGGATAATACATCTGCCCGAGCCCGGTCAGGCAGCGCGCCAGCAGGCCGGCTCGCCCGCGGCTGACGACGATCACGCTGACCGGGAGCGGCGCCATCAGGCTCGCTTCAGCCTCACCCCCGGCGAGGCGGCGATGAAGAACGGGTTCTCGAAGCCCGGCTTGCCATAGGTCAGCGGGCTGTGATCGTCGAAGCGCAGCACCCTTCCGCCCGCGCCGCCAAGCACCGCGTGGCCGGCGGCGGTGTCCCATTCCATGGTGCGACCGAGACGCGGGTAGAAATCCGCTTCGCCCGTCGCCACGAGGCAGAACTTGAGCGAGGATCCCGCCGCCTTCATGTCGGCGACCCGGTATTTGCTTATGTAGTCGTCTGTCGCCTGATCCCGGTGCGACTTGGAGGCGACGACCAGCAGCGCGTCGTTGTCGGGCTCGGAGACGGAAACCGGCGTGGCCTCCCCCGGCGCATCGCGCCCGAACGGCCCGCGCTCCTCCACGCTCACCCCATCGGCCCGGGTGTAGAACATCCGCCCCCGCGCCGGCGCATGGACCATCCCGCGCACCGGCTTGCCATCCACCACATAGGCGATGTTCACGGTGAAGTCGCCGCGCCGGTGGACGAACTCTCTGGTCCCGTCCAGCGGATCGACGATCAGAAAGGTGCTCGCCCGCTGCGCGTGGCTTTCGGCCTGCTCCTCGGTGATCAGAGGCACATCGGGAAAGGCCGCGCGCAACCCGGCGGAGATCAGCGCATCGGCGGCCTCGTCCGCTTCGGTCACCGGGCTGTCGTCGGACTTGGCGCGCACGGCGAAATCCTCGCGCCCATAGACCTCCATGATCACCTCGCCCGCCTCGAGCGCCAGCCTGCGCATGACGGCTTCCAGCTTGTCGAAATCCATGCTCGCTCCTCTCTCGCCTCACACGGCATCATTGTCATGATTGTCACGCGCCGTTTTTGTCTTTATGCTCCGGCGATAAGGAAACGGCAAGATTTCCCTGCGAAAATGACGGGCAGGCACAGTTCGGGGATCCGGATGTTTCAGGTTCAGACCGCAAGATCGCGCCGCTCGGCGGCTTTCGCCACGGCAGAGGTGATCTACCACGCCACCGTGCGCAGGCTGCGCAAATCGCATCGCAATGCCCTGATCGGGCTGTTTCTCAATATCCTGCAGACCCTGATGCTGGTCGCGGTGTTCTTCGTGATGTTTTCGGTGCTGGGCCTGCGCGGCAATGCGGTGCGCGGGGATTTCCTGCTCTACATCATGTCGGGCATCTTCCTCTACATCACCCATACCAAGAGCATGGGGGCGATCGTGAGCTCGGAGGGGCCGGCATCGCCGATGATGCAGCACGCGCCCATGTCCACCTTTGTCGCCATTACCTCCTCGGCGCTGAGCGCGCTCTACATGCAGGTGCTGTCGGCCGCGGTGGTGCTGTTCTTCTACCATGTGGCCTACAAGCCGCTGGAGATCTATCAGCCTGTGGGCGTTATGGGGATGCTGATTCTCGCCTGGTTCTCCGGGGTGGCGGTCGGGATGGTCTTTCTGGCGCTCAAGCCCTGGTATCCACAGTTTACCAATGTCGCTTCGACCATCTATTCGCGCGCCAACATGATCGCCTCGGGCAAGATGTTCCTCGCCAATACGCTGCCCTTCACCATGCTGAAGATGTTCGACTGGAATCCGCTGTTTCACATCATCGACCAGGCGCGCGGCTTTGCCTTCATCAATTACAACCCGCATTACTCCTCCATCTCCTATCCGCTTCAGGTGTCGCTGGTGCTGCTGATGCTCGGCATGATGGGCGAGAGTTACACGCGCAAGCACGCCTCGCTGAGCTGGTCGGCGGGTCGCTGAGGCGGGTATCCGCGCGGCAAGGGGAGGGGGTGCGGCGACGGAAACCGGAAGCCCGTGCGTTCTATGCTGCAGCCGAACAAGGCGGCACCGGAAGGAGACAAGAAATGCGCAAACTGTTCCTTTGCGTCCTGAGCGGCTGGCTTCTGGCCTTCCGCCCGGCGCTGGCGGTGGAGTTCACCTATTTCCTCGCAAGCGGCACGCGGATCGAAGCCCCGGAAAATGCCGTTGACGACATGATCATCGGGGCGGATGCGACAATTACCATTGGTGCCGACGGCGCGATCACCGGCGACGGCACCATGACCTTTCGCCTGATGCAACCCTGCCGGTGGTTTCCGCCCGAGCCGGTCGATGCGTTCAACTGCCGCATAGACGGGGTGAGCGACGGCGCTTTCACCGTCTCGGGACAGGTCGTCGAGTGGATCCACCGCCACGACGACGACAACCCGCTGAAAGACGCGATCTTCGAATATGCCGACGCGCGCGCCTCCGAGCGGCCGGACTACGCCCCCTATCGCATCCGCCTGCAGCTCACGCCCACCGCCCTGCCGACCGAGCATCTCACCTTCTGGGGCTTTTCCAATGGCGGAACGCAAAGCCGCTCGACCGGGGCGGCGACCATCGGCATGCATGTCTCGGGCCTGTTCGGCGGGCCGTTCGAACTCCTGGCCGTGCCGCTCCTGGCGCGGGTGCGCGTCCCGGAGAACGCCCAGACATTCATATATGAGGGCAATTATGAAGGTGGCACGCCGGTGCGCGCTTTCGGCAATGCCTATCTGGACGAAGCGCCCGGCCCCGCGCAGACCGATCCCAATGTCTATCTGCAGCACTGGCTGGAAGGCCCCGCACCGCGCAACTTCACGGCGCAGGAGCTTCAGGCCATGGCCGAGGCGGCGGAGAATGCCGAGCAGCAGCACGACGCGCGCACCGAAGCCCTGCTCCAGCACCTGATGGAGACCCGCGAGGGACCCGCCCAATAGGACCGGGGGCGGCCGAGCAGCGCTTCTTCACGTCACCACCCGCAGGGTCAGGTTCAGCCGCCCGCCTTCTCTGAGCAGGGCCGAGGAGCCGAAGCGGATCCGGTCCACCCCGTGATGGGCCAGCCGCGCCTCGCCGCCGATCAGGGCCACGTCGCCGGAGCGCAGCCAGTGGGAGGCGGTGCGCCCGCCCCGCGCCACGCCGCCGACGCGAAACAGCCCGTCATCGCCCAGCGAGATCGACAGGACCGGCTGGGAGAAATCCGCCTCGTCGCGGTCCTGGTGCATCCCCATCCGCGCGCCCTCGCCGTAGAAATTCACCAGACAGCATTCCGGCGCCCGGGCGCCCGCTGCAAGCGCCGCCCAGACTTCCAGCGCCAGCGGCGGGATCGGCGGCCAGGGGCGCCCGGACGGATGGCGCGGGATGTAGCGGTAGCCCCGCGCATCGCTGTACCAGCCAAAGGCCCCGGCGCTGGTCATCCGCACCGACATCTTCCGCCCCCCCGGCGTCACCGGCGAAAACAGCGGCGCCGCGGCGACCACCTCGCGCACCTGCCCGACCAGCGCCTCCTGCGCCTTCCGCCCCAGAAACCGCTTGAAAATCCGCACCCCTCCCAGCGTCACATCCGGCCGGGGCGAGCTTTCCTTACCGATCATTGCCAAAACCCTGAAAATGACTCGCTTTTTTCCCTGCCCCGCCGGTTTCAGGTGCTTGCGGCTGGCAAGGACGCTTCCTATATACGCCGGGAAGCCGGGATGCGTAAGCCGGCCCGGCGCAAATCTGGGATCGGAGACCGATGCTTTCGGGGTCGGTCTCCCGAACATCGCCAAAAGAGAGGAATAGAGCATGGCAAAAGTCATTGGCATCGACCTTGGCACCACCAACTCCTGTGTTGCCATCATGGACGGCTCCAAGCCGCGGGTCATCGAAAACGCCGAAGGCACGCGCACGACCCCTTCGATCGTCGCCTTCAAGGACGGCGAGCGCCTGGTCGGGATGCCCGCCAAGCGGCAGGCCGTCACCAACCCGGACAATACCATCTTCGCCGTCAAGCGCCTGATCGGCCGCAAGATCGACGACCCCGCCGTGGAGAAGGACAAGCACCTCGTCCCCTACAAGATCGTCGATGGCGGCAATGGCGACGCCTGGGTGGAGGTGAATGGCGAGAAATATTCGCCCAGCCAGATTTCCGCCTTCATCCTGCAGAAGATGAAAGAGACCGCCGAGAGCTTCCTCGGCGAGGAAGTGAGCCAGGCGGTGATCACCGTCCCCGCCTATTTCAACGACGCCCAGCGCCAGGCCACCAAGGATGCCGGCAAGATCGCCGGGCTCGAAGTGCTGCGCATCATCAACGAGCCCACCGCCGCCGCGCTGGCCTACGGACTCGACAAGAAGGACAGCAAGACCATCGCCGTCTATGACCTCGGCGGCGGCACCTTCGATGTGACCATCCTGGAGATCGACGACGGCCTGTTCGAGGTGAAGTCCACCAATGGCGACACCTTCCTCGGCGGCGAAGACTTCGACATGCGCATCGTCCAGTATCTGGCCGACGAGTTCAAGAAGGAGCACGGCGTCGACCTGTCCAAGGACAAGATCGCCCTGCAGCGCCTGAAGGAAGCCGCCGAAAAGGCCAAGATCGAGCTCTCCAGCGCCGCCCAGACCGAGATCAACCAGCCGTTCATCTCGATGGGTTCCGACGGCCAGCCGCTGCACATGGTCATGAAGCTGACCCGCGCCAAGCTGGAAAGCCTGGTCAGCGACCTGATCAAGCGCACCATGAAGCCCTGCCAGGCCGCGCTCAAGGATGCCGGCATCACCAAGGACGACGTGGACGAAGTGATCCTCGTCGGCGGCCAGACCCGTATGCCCAAGGTGGTCGAGGAAGTGACCAAGTTCTTCGGCAAGGAGCCGCACAAGGGCGTGAACCCGGACGAGGTGGTCGCCATGGGCGCCGCGATCCAGGCCGGCGTGCTGCAGGGTGATGTGAAGGACGTGGTGCTGCTCGACGTGACCCCGCTCTCGCTCGGTATCGAGACCCTGGGCGGCGTCTTCACCCGGCTGATCGACCGCAATACCACGATCCCGACCAAGAAGAGCCAGATCTTCTCCACCGCCGAGGACAACCAGAACGCGGTGACGATCCGGGTCTTCCAGGGCGAGCGCGAAATGGCGGCCGACAACAAGCTGCTCGGTCAGTTCAACCTCGAGGACATCCCGCCCGCCCCGCGCGGCATGCCGCAGATCGAGGTGACCTTCGACATCGACGCCAACGGCATCGTCTCGGTCAGCGCCAAGGACAAGGCCACCGGCAAGGAGCAGAAGATCACCATCCAGGCCTCCGGCGGCCTGTCCGAGGAAGACATCGAAAAGATGGTCAAGGACGCCGAGGAACATGCCGAGGAAGACCGCAAGCGCAAGGAGCTGGTCGAGGCCAGGAACCAGGCCGAAAGCCTGATCCACTCGACCGAAAAGGCGATCGAGGAGCATGGCGAAAAGGTCGATCAGAGCACGATCGAAGCGATCGAGCTGGCCATCGCCGCGCTCAAGGACGACCTCGAAAAGGACGACGCCGACAAGATCAAGGCCGGCATCCAGAACGTCACCGACGCCTCCATGAAGCTCGGCGAGGCGATCTACAAGGCCGGCCAGGAGGCCGAGGCCGGCGATGCCTCTGCCGAGGCCGACGGCGAGCCGGGCGGCGTGGATGACGACATCGTTGACGCCGATTTCGAGGATCTGGACGACGACAAGCGGTCGTAACACCGCCGCAGGACCAGGGCCGGCCCGCAGAAACGGGCCGGTCCTTTGCTATCCGCAAGGAACCGAGCCATGGCAAAGCGTTGTTACTACGAAGTGCTGGGGGTCGCACGCACGGCCAGCGCCGACGAGATCAAGAAGGCCTACCGTCGCAAGGCCCGCGAGCTGCACCCCGACAGCAATGCCGGCAACCCCGACGCCGAAGCCCAGTTCAAGGAGGTCAACGAGGCCTACGAGGTCCTGAAGGATGCGGAGAAAAAGGCCGCCTATGACCGCTTCGGCCACGCCGCCTTCGAGGGCGGCATGGGCGGCGGGCGCCCCGGCGGCGGCTTCCACGGCGGCCAGGGCGACTTTGCCAGCGCCTTCAGCGAGGTCTTCGACGACCTCTTCGGCAATTTCATGGGCGGGCGCGACGGTCGGAGGCGCGCCGCCCGCGGCTCCGACCTGCGCTATAACCTGCGCATCACCCTGGAAGAGGCCTATACCGGCCTGCAAAAGGTCATTACCGTGCCCACCTCCGTCGCCTGCGACGCGTGTAACGGCACCGGCGCCGAAAGCGGGGCCGAGCCGCAGATGTGCCCCACCTGCTCGGGCATGGGCAAGGTACGCGCGCAGCAGGGCTTCTTTACCGTCGAGCGCACCTGCCCCACCTGCCACGGCGTCGGCCAGATCATCAAGAATCCGTGCACATCCTGCAACGGCGCCGGGCGGCTGGAAAAGGAGCGCTCCCTCAGCGTCAACATCCCCGCCGGCGTCGAAACCGGCACCCGCATCCGCCTCGCCGGCGAGGGCGAAGCAGGGATGCGCGGCGGCCCGCCGGGCGACCTCTACATCTTCATCGAGGTGGAAAATCACCCGATCTTCGACCGCGAAGGCACCCACCTGCACTGCCGCGTCCCGGTCTCGATGATCACCGCCGCCCTCGGCGGCACCATCGAGGTGCCAACCATCGACGGCGGCCGCTCCCGGGTCAAGATCCCCGCCGGCTCCCAGTCCGGCCGCCAGATGCGCCTGCGCGGCAAGGGGATGCCGGCCCTGCGCGGCGGCGGCCAGGGCGACATGTTCATCGAAATGGCCGTGGAAACCCCGGTCAACCTGACCGCGCGGCAAAAGGAACTGCTGCAGGAGTTCGAAAAACTCTCCGAAGAAAACAGCCCGGAAAGCTCCAGCTTCTTCACCAAGGTCAGGAATTTCTGGGATTCCATGACCAGCTGAAGCCGCTTTCGCCTTTCTCCAAATACTCCCGCCGGAGGCATGAAATCTCCCGGCGCCCGCGCCGGCCTGACCCTAAGGAAACAGGTCGATCACGGTTCCCACATTGACCATGGAGTATATCTCCTCGATCTCGCGATTCGAGACCGAAATGCAGCCGGCGGTCCAGTCCGGCCCACGCTTGTCCCCCGGCCGTCTGGCTCCATGGATGAAAATGTCTCCCCCCGGAGACACCCCCGCCTCTTTCGCCGCGGCCCGATCGGCTTCGTTCGGATAGGAAATCCCGAGGGACAGGTGAAAGGCGCTGTTTGGGTTCTTGCGGTCGATATAATAGCGCCCCTCCGGCGTGCGGCCATCGCCCTCCTGTGTCTTGTGCCCTTCCGGGGCAAAGCCCAGGTCGATGTCATAGCTCTTCAGCAAGGCATCCTCGCTGAACAGATACAGCTTGCGCTCGGATTTCATCACCACGACCCTGGTCACTTCCGGCCCGTTATAGCGGCGAAACTTGGAGCAGCCCGCCTGCATCAGCAGACCAAACACCAGCAATATCGCAACCAGAAGCCGCATGTTTCCTCCCTTTTGCCTTTTATAGCCGCAATCCGCCCGCCCGGGAACCACCCGTCCTCAGGCACGCCACCAGCTCCACATGCGGCGACCAGAGAAACTGGTCCACAACCCGGATCCAGTCGATCCCGTAGCCGGCATCGGTCAGCACCCGCGCATCGCGGGCAAAGCTCACCGGGTTGCAGGAGACCATTGCCACGACCGGCACCCGGGCGCGGGCGATCTCTGCGACCTGCGCCTCGGCCCCGGCCCGGGGCGGATCCAGCACCAGCCCGTCATGGCGCGCAAGTTCGTCGGGCAGGAGCGGGCGGCGAAACAGGTCGCGCGCCTCGCTTGTGACCGGCTTCAGACCCTGCGCCTGCCGCCATCCGGCTTCCAGGGCCTCCAGCAATCCCGCATCGCCCTCCACCGCATGGACCGCCGCATCCCGGCTGAGCGGCAGGGCAAAGGTCCCGGCCCCGGCAAACAGGTCGGCGACCCTTCGCGCGCCGTCCAGCGCTTCGGTGACGGCGCGGACCAGGGCATCCTCCCCCTCCCGTGTGGCCTGCAGAAAAGCTCCGGGCGGCAGCGGCACCCGGGCCGGGCCAAGCGTCAGAAGGGCCGGGTCAAAAGCCGCCACCACCTCGCCCGCCCAGCTCAACCGCACCACGCCCCTGCCGCGCACCAGCCCGGCAAGCTCTGAAAACAGTCCCTGATCCAGCGCTTTTCCGCCCGATACGGCAATATCCACCCCGTCATCCAGCAGCGTCATTGCCACCGAGAGCTCTCCCCTGCGCGATGCGCCCAGCGCGGTCATCTCCCGCACCAGCCCCAGAAGCGCTGCCAGTTCCGGGCGGATCAGGTGACATTCTTCGATCCCGACGATGCCGCCCGACCTCAGCCCGTGAAACCCGACCTGTGCGCCAGCCCTTGTGCGCCGCGCCGCCAGCACCGCCCGGCGTCGCGACCGCGGGGGCGAGGTGGAAATGCCGCGGATCGGCGCCCTGACCCCCTGCGCCTCCAGCGCCCTTTCCACCACGCCCACCTTCCAGCGCGCCAGGAAGTCATCGCTCGCATGTTGCAGGGCACAGCCACCGCAAGTCTTCGCATGACGGCAGGGCGGGCGCACCCGGTCCGCCACCGGGGTGACGATGCGCGGATCGGCCATGCGCCCATCCGCCACCGCTCCCCTCACCACTTCTCCCGGCAGGGCGCGGGGCACATAGACCGGGCCGGGGGCGATCCCTTCGCCCCGATGGCCCAGGCGCTCGATGGTAACGGTCTGCATATCCGCGCTCATGCCAGCAGATCCTCACGGGTCAGGGTGAAGCCGCTTTCCACCCAGCGCGCTTCCAGCTCCCGCAGCCGCGCACCCAGCTCGGCGCCTTGGAGGGGGGCAAGGTCGGCGGCCCGCACGGGGAAGCGCTGCTTTGCCCCGTATGCCAGTGCGGCTCGCCAGCCTTCCGGCAGGGGCTGTGCCAGCAGGGCCGCGCGCAGGAGCAGGATATCGCGCGCCATGTCGGCGCCATGACGCCAGGCCAGCACTTCCGGCCTGTCGGCGCTTTCGGCCCCTTGCAACATCTCTTCCAGCCGCCTCGCCTGCCGGCGCGAGAGCCGCAGAAGCGCCTCCACGCCCTCGACCCGGCCAAGGCTGGCAAGCCGGCGGATCGCCTCCGGGGCAATGTCATTCTCCCCCTCCAGATGCACCAGCACCGGCAGCGCCCGCACATCCGCCCCGGGCAGGACGCGAGCGAGCACCCCGGTCTGCACCATGCTGGCAACGGCCGGGGCCGGGTCCGGTGCTGCCAGGAGGCGGAGCATCTCATGACCCACCCGCTCGCGTGAAAGTGTCTCTAATCCGGCTGTTAGAGACGCTATTGCCGCCAACGCATCAGGGTCCGGCCCGGCAGCCTGATCGCCGTACCAGGCATGAAAGCGAAAGAAGCGCAGGATGCGCAGATAGTCTTCGCGAATCCGGGTCGCGGCATCTTCGATAAAGCGCACGCGCCGGGCGCGCAGATCCTCAAGCCCCGTCCCCAGCGGGTCGAGCACCCGGCCCTCCGCATCGCTGTAAAGGGCATTCATGGTAAAATCGCGCCGTCGTGCATCCTCCGCCAGATCGTCCGAATAAGCCACCACGGCCCGGCGGCCGTCGGTGGCCACATCCCGCCGCCAGGCCGTCACCTCGCAGGCCAGCCCCCGATTCACCAGGGTCACGGTGCCATGGGCCACCCCGGTACCGATCGCCCGCATCCCCGCCGCTTCGGCCAGCGCCATGACCCGCTCGGGGCGCGCATTGGTGGCGATGTCGATGTCGCCCACCGGCGCGCCCAGCAGCGCATTGCGCACGCAGCCGCCGACGAAATGGGCCACATGCCCCGCCCCGGTCAGAAGCGTGAGCACGGCCCGGGCGCGCTCATCCTCGAGCCAGGCACCGGCGATCCGGGTCATCGCTCCGCCTCCCCGCCGGCCAGCGCCCGCAAGATTCGCGCCGTCGCCCCCCATATGTAATAGGGTCCCCAGGGGATCGTATAATAGGCCCGCCGGCGGCCCTGCCAGATGCGCGACTGGACGAGAAAATGCCCCGGATTCGCCAGAAATCCATAGGGCACGGCAAAGACCTCATCCACCTCGCCCGCCTCCGGGCGCGGATCGAAGGCGTGCCGCACCCGCCCCAGCACCGGCGTCACCGCGAAGCCGGTAACCGTCTCGTGCGCCGGCATGGTCGCGAGCACCTCCACATTGTCGCGCGCAAGTCCGATCTCCTCTTCGGCCTCGCGCAGGGCCGTGGCGGTGAGGTCGGCATCGCCCGGATCCTGCTTGCCGCCCGGAAAGGCAATCTGCCCCGGGTGATGGCGCAGGGCCGCCGAGCGCTTGGTGAGGATCAGACGCAGACCGCCCGGCGCCGGCACGAAGGGCAGCAGCACCGCCGCCCGGCGCAAGCGCGTCCCTGCTGGCGGGCGAAATTCCGGGTTCAGGTCGAAATCCGACGAGCCCGCGCCCAGCGCCCTTGCTCGCGCCACCACGCCCGCGAGCGTGTCTGCGCGGCCAGCTTCATCCATCCGCCCGCGCCGCGGCCCGCTCGGCCGCCTCAAAGCCCAGCTCCCCCGGATCGAACCGATAATGCGCCCCGCAGAACTGGCAGTCGGCGGTCACAACCCCCTCTTCGGTCGTCATGTGCCCGATATCCCTGTCCGAATAGATCGACAGGCTCTGTACCACCTTTTCGCGACTGCACGAGCAGCCGAACTGGACCCGCTGCGCGTCAAACACCCGTGGCGCCTCTTCGTGAAACAGCCGGTAGAGCAGCGCCGTCGGGCTGATCGTGGGGCCGATCAGCTCGAATTCCTCCACACTGGCCAGCAGATGCCCGGTGCGGTTCCAGCTTTCCGCCGCTTCGGCGTCGAGCGCATCTTCGGCGGCGTAGAGCCCGCCGGGGCCGCTCGGCTCGATCCCCTTCGCCTGCGGCGAGGCCTTGGGGATATGCTGCAGCATGATCCCGCCGGCGCGCCAGGTCTCGCCCCTGCCGGGCATGGCCGAGCGCCCCAGCGACAGGGCGAACCGGGTCGGAAGCTGCTCGGACCGGGCAAAATAGGCGGCGGCGCAATCGGCCAGCGAGCGCCCGGCGATGGGCGTAAGGCCCGAATAGGGCGTCGTCCCTTCTCCCTGGTCGATCAGCACCGCGAAATAACCCTTGCCGATCTGGGAAAACGGCTCCGCTCCCGCCTCAAGGCGCGTTTCGTCAAAGCTCGCCCAGCCACGGATACGCGCCGGCGCGCCCTCCCGCTCCGGGGCGAAGTAATCCGTGGCGATCAGCCGCGCGGGTCCGTCGCCGCGAATCTGCAGCGACAGCTTCCAGCGCAGCTTGATCGTCTGGCCGATCAGCGCCGTCAGCAGCACGGCTTCGGCCACCAGCGCCTCGATCTCGGGCGGATAGCCGTGCTGGGCCAGGATCTCGCCCAGGCATGTATCCAGCCGCGCCACCCGCCCGCGCATATCGGCGCGATCCAGCTGGAAGGGCAGGATCGTATCGTCCCATTCTGCTGCACTGTTTTCGGTCATCGGGGCTTCCTGTTTCTGTGGAGAATGCCATACATTGTCCGAAGGCCTGCAGCAACAAGGGGAAAGGCAATGCGCAGATTCGGCGAGCCAAGGCGCTCCGGGCAAAGATACACCCTGCGTCCCGGCGTCTACGCCATCCTGCCGCGCGACGGAAGCCTGCTGCTGACCCACCAGAGCGAGCCCATGCCCGAATTTCAGCTGCCCGGCGGCGGGATCGACCCCGGAGAGAGCCCCCTGCGCGCCCTGCACCGGGAGGTGTTCGAAGAGACCGGCTGGCACATCGCCAAACCCCGCCGGCTCGGGGCCTTTCGCCGCTTTACCTACATGCCGGAATACGACCTGTGGGCGGAAAAGCTCTGCACCATCTACCTCGCCCGCCCGGTTCGCCGCCTCGGCCCGCCGCGCGATGCCCTGCACCAGGCCATCTGGACCGATCCGGCTACCGCTGTCAGGATACTGGCCAATGCCGGAGACCGCGCCTTTGTCGCCCGTCACGCATCCGGCGGCCCCTTGTAACGCAGAAGCGCGCAGGACAGGTCGTCGTTGAAATCCTTGCCTCCCGAGTAAAGGTCCAGATCCCAGACCAGAGCGGTAAACAGATCCGCATCATCGAGGTCCGCATTATCTTCGATGATCCTGGCAAAGCCGGTTTCTTCGAGCTGCTCTCCCTCCGTGTTTTCGCATTCGGTAAACCCATCGGAGTAAAACAGCAGCCGCTCCCCCGGCCGCAACCGGATCCGCTGCTGGGTGAAGTCCGCATCCGGGATCAGGCCGACAGGCAGCCCGCCACCCTTGATGAAGCGCACCTTGCCAGCAGCGTCGATCAGGGCCGGATTCGGGTGACCGCATTGTGTGTAGTCAAGCTGTCCCGTCTTCAGGTCGAGGAACCCGAGCAGCAAGGTGAAATAGAGGTCCGTCTCCATATCCTCGATCATCAGGATATTCAGCAGATCGGCGACCTCGCTGGGGGGGCGGTGGACGAACTGGCCGTCCTGATCCGGTGTCAGGGCGACATTCTGCGCCGGGGCACCATCGGAAAGGTAGGAGGCCAGCCGCGCCGTCAGCAGCGCCGAAGCAACCCCGTGCCCGGAAACGTCAATGGAATATAATCCCAGCTTTCCTTCACCGGCGGCAAAGAAGCCCACCAGGTCACCGCCCACATGCCCGCAGGGCTTGAGCATCAGCGAGACTTCCGCCATGCCGAAATCGCGATGCGGCTCGCGCAGCAGCGATTGCTGCATCTTGCGCGCTTCGATCAGATCGCGGTCAAGCGCCTCGTAGAGGGCGCTGATCTCGTCCATCTTGGCCTTTATCTGCCGATTGGTCTCGGTCAGCTGCCGCTCCATGCGCAGGATGCGGTCGCCGGCATTGATTCGCGCCAGAAGCTCGTCTGGCTTCACCGGCTTGGCAAGGAAATCATCCGCCCCCTCATCCAGCCCGTGCGCCACCGCGCCTTTCTCGCTCTTTGACGTCAGCAGGATGAAGTAGCCGTAATGCTCCCGCCTGAGGCTGCGAAATGCCTTGCAGAATTCGAGCCCGTTCATCCCCGGCATCATCCAGTCGCTCAGGACCAGATCGAACTCGTCCTTCTCGCAGGCCGCCAGCGCCTCCTGCCCGGAACTTGCCTCGGTGACATAATAGCCCTGCCGGGTCAGCGCCCGAATCAGCAGCAGGCGCTGTGCCCGGCTGTCATCTACCACCAGCACATTGCGAATCGCGGAGTCGGTCTTGCGCTCGGCAGTTTCCGTTTTTCTGGCCAGATTCGGCAAGGCACACCTTTGCAATATCGCGGCAATACAAGTCCGCACCTTGCTATATCCCTGCTGGCTTAACAGTCGCCTAAGCCTAAATTTTTCAATGTTTACCAGAACGAAAGACTCGTCTGCAAAGATGAGTCGAATCGTGGAGGGTTTGATGATCAGCTGGGATCGCGTTGACGAACTGCGTGAGGAAATCGGCGACTCGGACTTTGCCGAGGTGGCCGACATGTTTCTGGAAGAAGTGGACGAGGTGGTCGAACGGCTCAAGGGCAGCCCGGCACCGGAAACGCTGGAAGAGGAACTGCACTCCCTGAAGGGCAGTGCGCTCAATCTCGGATTCAAGGTGCTGAGCAAGCTGTGTCAGGAAGGCGAAAGCCAGGCCGCCGCGGGAAATTACAGCGCAATTTCCCTACCGGAAATCTTTCGCGCATATGAAGAGTCCAAGCACGCCTTTCGCCAGAAAATACCCCCCTCGACCCCGACCCAGTCCGGGAGTCTCGAACTGCTCTAGGCTCAGCCTAGATGACGAATTCGGAAATCGTTTCGTCATTGGTGATGTCGGTATAGGCAAGGCCCACCGCATCGAGTCGGGCGAACATGGCGGCAAAATTCGCGGCCTCGCTGGTCTCGATACCGATCAGGACCGAGCCGAAATTGCGCGCCGATTTCTTCAGATACTCGAATCGGGTGATGTTGTCATCCGGTCCCAGCAGTTCGAGAAAATCCCGTAGCGCACCGGGGCGCTGAGGCAGGCGCAGGATGAGATATTTCTTCAGCCCGGCAAAGCGCTGGGCACGCTCCTTCACCTCCGGCAGGCGCTCGAAGTCGAAATTGCCGCCGGAGGTGACGCATACCACGCTCTTGCCGCGCATTTCCTCGGCGAGGTCTGTCAGCGCATCGACCGAGAGCGCCCCCGCCGGCTCCAGCACCACGCCCTCGACATTCAGCATGTCGAGCATGGTGATGCAGATACGGTCTTCCGGGGCAAGGATCACGTCGCGCACCGGCGTTTCGGCAAGGGCGTCAAAAGGCAGAGCGCCGATGCGGGCTACGGCAGCGCCATCGACAAACGAATCCACCCTGCTCAGCGAAACCGGATGCCCCGCCACAAGCGCCGCCTTCAGGCTGGCTCCACCTTCGGGCTCGACATAGCGCAGGGCGGTCGCGGGTGCCTTTTCGGCCAGGCACCGGGTGACCCCCGCCGCCAGCCCGCCCCCGCCCACGGGCAGCACCATCATGTCGGGCGCGCGCCCCATCTGCTCCAGCACCTCGACCGCAATCGAAGCCTGCCCCTCGATCACATCCGCATCGTCAAAGGGCGCCAGAAAGTGCCCGCCCGCCTCGGCGCAATATGCCTGCGCCGCCTCAAGCGTATCGTCAAAATAGTCCCCAACCATGCGTATCTCGATCGCATCGCCACCAAAGACCCGGGTCTTGTCGATCTTCTGCTGCGGGGTGGTGACAGGCATGAAGATCACCCCCTTGACCCCGAAATGCCGGCACACATAGGCCACGCCCTGTGCATGATTGCCCGCCGATGCACAGACGAACAGGGCCCGGCCCGGCTCGCGCGCCAGCACCTTGCGCATGGCATTGAAAGCGCCGCGGATCTTGTAGCTGCGCACCGGCGAGAGGTCCTCGCGCTTGAGCCAGATATCGGCGCCGTATCGCACCGAGAGGTGGTCGTTGCGCTGCAGCGGCGTCACCGGAAATAGGCGGCGCATCTCCTGCTCGGCCGCATGGGCTCTGTCACAAAAGTCCGTCATGCCCTCCGCTTTGGCGCATTCGGCCCGCCAAGGCAAGGCGTCCCCTTGCCGCCCGGCGCCAAACCCAATAAACCCGCGCCGAAACACCAGAGGGAGTCGCCCATGTCCGCGCCCAAGAAAGTCGTGCTTGCCTATTCCGGCGGGCTCGATACCTCGATCATCCTCAAATGGCTGCAGGCCGAATATGGCTGCGAGGTCATCACCTTCACCGCCGATCTCGGCCAGGGAGAAGAGCTCGAGCCCGCGCGCCAGAAGGCGGAGATGCTGGGGATCAGGCCCGAGAACATCCATATCGAGGATCTGCGCGAGGAGTTCGTGCGGGAGTATGTCTTTCCCATGTTTCGCGCCAATGCGCTCTATGAGGGGCAGTATCTGCTGGGCACGTCGATCGCGCGACCGCTGATCTCCAAGCGCCTGGTCGAGATCGCCGCCGAGCATGGGGCCGATGCCATCTCGCACGGCGCCACCGGCAAGGGCAATGACCAGGTGCGCTTCGAGCTTGCCGCCTATGCGCTGAACCCGGATATTCAGGTGATCGCCCCGTGGCGCGAATGGGACCTGACCTCGCGCACCCGCCTGCTGGAATTTGCCGAGAAGCATCAGATCCCGATCGCCAGGGACAAGCGCGGCGAAGCACCCTTTTCGGTGGATGCGAACCTGTTGCACACCTCTTCCGAGGGCAAGATCCTCGAAGACCCGGCCGAGGAAGCGCCGGCTTACGTCTATCAGCGCACCGTCGCGCCGGAAGAGGCGCCGGATGCGCCCGAATATGTGGAAATCGGCTTTGAAAGGGGCGATGCGGTCAGCATCGACGGCGAGGCGATGAGTCCCGCCAGCCTGCTCACCCGGCTCAACGAACTGGGCGGCAAGCACGGCATCGGCCGGCTCGATCTGGTCGAGGGGCGCTATGTGGGGATGAAGTCGCGCGGCATCTACGAAACCCCCGGCGGCACCATCCTGCTCGAGGCCCATCGCGGCATCGAGAGCATCACCATGGACCGCGGCGCCATGCACCTCAAGGACGAGCTGATGCCCCGCTATGCCGAGCTGATCTACAACGGCTACTGGTTCAGCCCCGAGCGCGAGATGCTGCAGGCGGCCATTGACAGATCGCAAGAGCATGTGACCGGCACGGTGCGGGTGAAGCTCTACAAGGGCGCGGCCCGGACCGTCGGCCGCTGGTCGGAACATTCGCTCTACAGCGAGGAACACGTGACCTTTGAAGAGGACATGGGCGCCTACGACCAGACCGACGCCGCCGGCTTCATCCAGCTCAACGCCCTGCGGCTGAAGCTTCTGGCCATGCGCGACCGGCGGGTATCCGGCGGCAAGTCCTGAGTCAGGTCACGGCTGCCGGGACAGAAAGGCTTCTACCTCCTCGCGCGTGGGGATCGCCGCCGCGGTGCCGGGTCGGGTGACCTGGATCGCGGCGGCAGCGGCGGCGAGGCGCATGGCCTCGCGGCGCGCAAGCCCCTGGTCGAGCCCTGCGGCGAGCGTGCCGATGAAGCAGTCCCCCGCGCCGGTGGTGTCAACGGGCGTGACCGCAAAGGCCGGCATCTCGATATCGCCCCCGGCACTGATCCAGACCGAGCCACGCTCGCCGCGGGTGATGATCCTGTCAGGGAGCGAATCTGTCTCTAACGCAGCCGAAAACGCCGCATATTCGCCCTCATTCATCACCAGGAGGTCGGCATGGGGCAGCATGGCACGCACCGCTTGGCTGTCAAAGGGAGCGGCGGAATAGATCACGAAGAGGCCCGACGCGCGGGCCTTCGCGGCGGTCTCGGGCTGGAGGTTGGTTTCGTTTTGCAGCAGCAGGATATCGTCGGGCTTTGCGCCCGAAAGCGTCTCTGATACGGCGGTTAGAGACTGTTTTTCATTGGCGCCGGGATAGATCACGATGGCGTTTTCGCCCTCGGGATCGACAGTGATGATGGCGTGGGCCGTGGGGGTCTCGACCTGGATGATCCCGGCAATATCCACGCCATGGCCCGCCAGCGCCTCCAGCGCCCAGGCCCCATCCGGCCCGACCGCGCCGATATGTTTCACAACTGCGCCCGCGCGCGCGGCAGCGACCGACTGGTTCGCCCCCTTGCCGCCCAGGCCGGTGGTCAGATGCGTGGCGGCGAGGGTCTCGCCGGGCCGGGGCAGATGCGGCACCTGATAGATGTGGTCGGCATTGATCGAGCCGAGGTTGTAGATCGTCATCTCAGCCCACCTTGCAGGCCGCCAGCAACGCCATGTTGAGGATGTCATTGGCGGTGGAATTGGTCGAACAGAGCTGAATCGGCTTGTCGATCCCCGAGAGGATCGGCCCGATCAGGGTGGCGCCGGCAAGCTCCTGCATCATCTTGACCGTGATCGAGGCGGAGTGTCGCGCGGGCATCACCAGGATATTGGCCGGGCCGGTCAGGCGGCAGAAGGGGAAGGCGGCCATTGCCTCCATGTTCAGCGCCACATCGGCGGTCATCTCGCCGTCAAATTCGAAATCCACCCCGCGCGCTTCGAGGATCTCGGGCGCGGTGTGCATCTTGTCGGCGCGCTCGGAGCGGGGATAGCCGAAGGTCGAGAAGCTGACGAAAGCCACCCTGGGCTCCAGCCCCAGCGCCCGGGCCACCCCGGCGGCGCGCTCGGCGATATTGGCGAGGTCTTCGGTCTCGGGCCATTCATGGACCAGCGTATCGGCCACCAGCACGATCCGCCCCTTGTGCAGGATCGCGGTCACGCCCACCGCGCCGGAGCCGGTATCCACGTCAAAGACGTGGTTGATCAGCTCCATCACATGGGCCGATTTGCGCGTGGCGCCGGAGACCATGCCATCGCCGTGGTCATGGGCCAGCATCAGGGAGGCGAACACATGGCGGTCGCGCGCGGCAAGGCGGTGCACGTCATGGCGGTCAAAGCCCTTGCGCTGCAGGCGTTCGTAGAGGAAGGCCTTGTATTGCCTCAGATGCGGCGTGTTGGCGGCATTGACCACCTCGAGCTCGTCCACGGCATCGGCGAGGCCGGCGGCTTCGAGCTTGGCTTTCACGTCGTTTTCGCGGCCGATCACCACCGCCTCGCCAAAGCCGCCGCGCTGATAGGCGACGGCGGCGCGCAGCACATGGGGATCGTCGCCCTCGGCAAAGATCATCCGGGCCTGCGCCTGGCGGGCGCGGGCATTGATCCCGCGCAGGATGCTGGCGGTCGGGTCCATCCGCGCCTTGAGATTGGCTTCGTAACGCTCGAAGTCGATGATCGGGCGGCGGGCAACGCCGCTGTCGATTCCGGCCCGGGCCACGGCCGGCGGGATGGTGTAGATCAGGCGCGGGTCAAAAGGCGTGGGGATGATGTAATCGCGGCCAAAGGTGAGCTTCTTGCCATAGGCAATGGCCACCTCGTCGGGCACATCCTCGCGCGCAAGTGCCGCCAGCGCATGGGCGCAGGCAAGCTTCATCTCGTCATTGATCGCGCGCGCATGTATGTCTAACGCACCGCGAAACAGGTAGGGAAAGCCCAGCACGTTATTGACCTGATTGGGATAATCCGAGCGCCCCGTGGCGATGATCGCATCATCGCGCACCGCATGGGCCTCTTCGGGGGTGATCTCCGGGTCCGGGTTGGCCATGGCGAAGATCACCGGATCGGGGGCCATGGAGGCGACCATCTCGGGCGTCACCGCCCCCTTGGCCGAAACGCCGAGGAAAACATCGGCCCCGCGCATGGCCTCTTCCAGCGTGCGCAGGTCGGTATTGGCGGCATGGGCCGATTTCCACTGGTTCATGCCCTCTTCGCGGCCCTGGTAGATCACGCCCCTGGTGTCGCAGACGATCACATTGTCATGCCTGGCACCCATCGCCTTGATCAGCTCGATACAGGCGATACCGGCGGCACCGGCGCCATTGAGCACGATCCGGCAATCCTCGATTCTTTTGCCGGAAAGATGCAGCGCATTGATCAACCCGGCGGCGCAGATCACGGCGGTGCCATGCTGGTCGTCGTGAAAGACGGGAATGTCCATCTGCTCTTTCAGGGCCTGCTCGATGATGAAGCATTCGGGTGCCTTGATGTCTTCGAGGTTGATCCCGCCAAAGGTGGGCCCCATGGCACGGATTGCGCAAATCAGCTCCTCGACATTCTCGGTATCCAGCTCGATGTCGATCGCATTCACATCGGCAAAGCGCTTGAACAGCACCGCCTTGCCCTCCATCACCGGCTTGGCGCCCAGCGCGCCGAGATTGCCCAGGCCCAGCACCGCGGTGCCGTTGGAGATCACCGCGACGAGATTGCCCTTGTTGGTGTAATCATAGGCGGTTTCCGGGTTTTCATGGATCGCCTCGCAGGGCACGGCCACGCCGGGGCTGTAGGCCAGCGACAGGTCGCGCTGGGTATTCATCGGCACGGTCGGGGTGATCTCGAACTTGCCCGGGCTCGGCTCGTGGTGAAAGGCCAGCGCCTCTTCCGGGGTGATCTTCATTTTCGTCATCGGTATTTCCTGTTCAGGCTACCAAGAGGGCTAGCATTCGATGTGGGGCGGAGCAATCGCGTTGGCGGTGCCGGGCGCGCATTTTTTGCATGATTTTTCCGGGCGGGCGGCGTAGGTTGGCGGAAAACGGAGCAGAGGCATGAGCGGCAGAGTGTTGTTGACCGGCGGGGCGGGCTATATCGGCTCGCATACCTGTGTGGAGCTGGTCGAAGCCGGGTTCGAGGTGGTGATTCTCGACAATTTCTCCAATGCGCGGCGCGATGTGATCGACCGGCTCGAAGTACTGACCGGCGCGCCGGTGATTTGCCACGAGGCGGATGTGCTGGACCGCGATGCGCTGGATCGGGTCTTTGCCGCGCATGATTTCGATGCGGTGGTGCATTTCGCCGGGAAAAAGGCGGTGGGCGAGTCGGTCGCGCAGCCGCTCGACTATTTTCACACCAATTGCACCGGGTTTTCCAACCTGCTTCAGGCCATGGACAGGGCCGGGGTGCGCCGGGTGGTGTTTTCCTCCACTGCGACCGTTTACGGCAAGCCGGAGGTGCTGCCCTACCCGGAGGACCACCCGCTCAGGCCCGAAAGCCCCTATGCCGCCAACAAGCTCGTCTGCGAAAACCTGCTCCGGCAGGTAAAGGCCGCCGATGACCGCTGGTCCTACGGCATCCTGCGCTATTTCAACCCGGCGGGCGCCCACCCTTCGGCGCTGATCGGAGAGGACCCGAACGACATCCCAAACAACCTCATGCCCTATATCGCCAAGGTGGCGACCGGGGAGCTTCCCTGTCTGCGGGTCTTCGGCGACGATTACGACACGCCGGACGGTACCGGGGTGCGCGACTACATCCATGTCGTGGACCTGGCGCGCGGCCATGTACAGAGCCTGAAACTGCTGATCGGGCAGGATCAGAGCCACATTGTCAATCTCTCCACCGGACAGGGCTTCTCGGTGCTCGACATGCTGCGCGCTTATGAGCGTGCCTGCGGCAAAGAGCTTCCCTACGAGGTGGTCGGGCGGCGCGCGGGCGACCTCGCGGCCTTCTGGGGCGACCCGAGCCGCGCGCGCGACCTGCTCGGCTTCGAGACCACGCGCGACCTGGATGACATGTGCGCCACCTCCTGGGCCTGGGTTTCGCGCCGCAAGAACAGCTGAGGGCTTCCCCCCGCCTGCAAGCGCGCGTATCTTGCGCGCAGATCGGGGGGAACCGTGGGCAAGTCGAACGTCACGCCGATGATGGCGCAATATCTCGAGATCAAGGCAGGGCACCCGGATGCCCTGCTTTTCTATCGCATGGGCGATTTCTACGAGATGTTCTTTGACGATGCGGTGGCGGCTGCCGAAGCGCTCGACATCGCCCTGACCAAGCGCGGCAAGCATATGGGTGAGGATATCCCCATGTGCGGGGTGCCGGTACATTCGGCCGAGAGCTACCTGCTCAAGCTGATCCGCAAGGGCTTCCGCGTCGCGGTCTGCGAGCAGATGGAAGACCCGAAAGAGGCGAGGAAACGCGGCTCCAAGGCCGTGGTGCGCCGTGAGGTGGTGCGGCTGGTCACGCCCGGCACGCTCACCGAGGAAAGCCTGCTGGATGCCCGGCGCAACAATTTCCTCGCCGCCTGGTGCGAGATACGCGGCGAGGGGGCATTGGCCTGGGCGGACATTTCCACCGGGATCTTGCGCGTCACCCCCTGCCCGCGCAGCCGGCTCGCACCCGAGCTTGCCCGATTGTGGCCGAGAGAATTACTGGTCTCGCAAACATCAGAGGCTGATTTGCGTGAATTAGAGACTGATTTTTCCGTCTCTCTCACACCGCTTTCGCCCTCTGATTTCGACAGCACCGTGGCCGGAGGGCGCCTGCGCGAGCTTTACAAGGTGGGCTCTCTGGAGGCTTTCGGCAGCTTCTCCCGCGCCGAAATCGGCGCACTCGGGGCGGTGATCGCCTATCTGGACCTGACCCAGAAGGGCAAATTGCCGCTCCTGCGCCCCCCGCGTCGGGAAAGTGCCAGCGCATACATGCAGATCGACCAGGCCACACGGCGCAATCTGGAGCTGACCGAGAGCCTGCAGGGTGGGCGCGAAGGCTCGCTCCTGTCGGTGATCGACCGCACCGTGACCGCCGCCGGAGGGCGCCTGCTGGCCCGGCGCCTGGCCAGCCCTTCGCGCAGACTGGAGACTATTTCGGCAAGATTAGGGACTGTTTCGCACCTTGTTGACAATCCCACCCTGCGCACCGACCTGCGCGAGGCCCTGCGCCGGGTGCCGGATGTGGACCGCGCACTTTCTCGGCTTGGTCTGGACCGCGGCGGGCCGCGCGATCTCGCCGCGATTGGCAACGGTCTGCGCGCAGGGCGCGAAATCGCCGAAAGGCTTGGCGCTGAGACTGCGCCTGACACGCTGCGCGCGGCGGGGGACAGGCTGCAGGGCTTTGACGACCTCATGGACCTGCTCGCCCGCGCCCTGGTGGCCGAGCCGCCGCTGCTCGCCCGCGACGGCGGCTTCATCGCCCCGGGCTTCGACACGGAACTGGACGAGGCGCGAAGGCTGCGCGACGAGGGCCGTGGCGTGATCGCCGCCATGCAGGCCGAATATGCGCGGGAAACCGGGATCCAGAGCCTCAAGATCAAGCATAACAACGTGCTCGGCTATTTCATCGAGACCACCGCCACCCACGCGAAGAAGATGCTCTCGCCGCCGCTCGGCGAGCGCTTCATCCACCGCCAGACCACCGCCAATGCAGTGCGTTTCACGACCGTGGAGCTTTCGGATCTGGAGACGCGCATCCTCAATGCCGGGGCGCGGGCGCTGGAGATCGAAAAGCGCCACTTCGAGGCCCTGCGCGCGCGCATCCTGGAGCGGGCGGGCGACATCGGCCTCGCTGCCGAGGCTCTGGCCGAGATCGACCTTTCCGCCGGCCTTGCCGAGCTTGCCGCGCAGGAGGATTGGTGCCGCCCGGTGGTGGACGACAGCCGTGCCCTGGAGATCGAGGGCGGGCGGCACCCGGTGGTCGAAGCGGCGCTGAAACGCGAGGGTGCGCCCTTTGTCGCCAATGACTGCACCCTGACCGGCCCGCCGGACAAGGCGGCGATATGGCTGCTGACCGGGCCGAACATGGCGGGCAAATCGACCTTTCTGCGGCAGAACGCGCTGATCGCGCTGCTGGCGCAGATGGGCAGCTTTGTCCCGGCCACGCGCGCCCATATCGGCCTCGTCTCGCAGCTTTTCAGCCGGGTCGGGGCCTCGGACGACCTGGCGCGGGGGCGCTCGACCTTCATGGTCGAGATGGTCGAGACCGCCGCCATCCTCAACCAGGCCGATAATCGCGCCCTGGTGATCCTCGATGAAATCGGCCGCGGCACCGCCACCTATGACGGGCTCTCCATTGCCTGGGCGACGCTCGAGCACCTGCACGAGGCCAATGCCTGCCGGGCGCTCTTTGCCACCCATTACCACGAGCTTACCCAGCTTGCGAACACGCTCGAAGGTGTCGAGAACGCAACCGTGGCGGTAAAGGAGTGGGAAGGCGAGGTGATCTTCCTGCACGAAGTGCGCAAGGGCGCGGCGGACCGCTCCTATGGGGTGCAGGTGGCCCGCCTCGCCGGCCTGCCCGCAAGCGTGGTCGAGCGCGCCCGCCTGGTGCTGGCGGCGCTGGAAAAGGGCGAGCGCGAAAGCGGGCGGCAAAAGGCGCTGATCGACGACCTGCCGCTATTTGCCGCCACGCCCGCACCGCCGCCCCCAAGCCCGGGGAGGCGCTCGGAGGTGGAGGAGCGGCTGGGCGAAATCCACCCCGACGAACTGACGCCAAAACAGGCGCTGGATCTGCTCTATGAGCTCAAGGCGCTGCTCGCCGATCAGCCCTGATCGTCTTTCGGTGTAGAAGAGACCCCCACCTGGGCCGGGCGCAGCAGCCGATCATGCAGCAGGAAGCCTTCGGCCATCACCTGGATGATGTCGCCGGCCTTGGTCCCCGGCATCGGCGCCTCGAACATGGCCTGATGATAATCCGGGTCGAACCTGTCGCCCACCTTGGGCGAGACCAGCGTGATACCGTGGCGGTCGAAGATATTGAGCAGCTCGCGCAGGGTCAGCTCGACCCCCTCCACGAGGGCCGCGCTTACCTTGCCCTTGTCCTCGCCGGCGGCCTCGAGAGCGCGCTTGAGATTGTCATAAACCGGCAGCATGTCGCGGGCGAGCTTGCTGCCGCCGTATTTCTCCGCCTCGCGCCGGTCCTTTTCACCACGCTTGCGGGCATTTTCCGCATCGGCCAGCGCCCGCATGAAGCGGTCGCGCATCTCGTCAAGCTCCGCGCGCAGCCGTTCGGCTTCTGCCTCCGGGCCTGCCTCTTCGCCATGCTCATCGGCTTCGTCGGGAGCCCGGTCTTCGGCCATCAGCTCCTCGATTGCCGCTTCCACTTCGTCCTTGTTGATGTGCTTCTCGGTGTCGTTCATCTTCTGTCCTTATCCCCGGTCAGAGATCAGCTTTCCAACCAGCTCGGCGGTGTAGTTGACGATCGGCACGACGCGTCCGTAATTCAGCCGCGTCGGCCCGATCACCGCTACGGCGCCGATAATCTTGCGTTCAGCGTTCATATAGGGAGAAACCACCAGAGAGCTACCCGAAAGCGAAAAAAGTTTGTTCTGGGAGCCGATGAAAATACGCACGCCCTCGCCTGCTTCCGTCAGATCGAGGAAGTGGGCAATGTCGCGCTTGCGCTCGAGGTCGTCAAACAGGCGGCGGATGCGCTCCAGCTCGGCCTCATCGGCGCCTTCGGTCAGCAGATTGGCCCGGCCGCGCACGATCAGCCGCTCCTGGCCGGTCGCGGCGCTATCCCACTGCGCCAACCCCTCTTCGACAAGCGAAGCCGCGAGGCTGTCAAGCTCCTGCTTGTGCCGGGTGATTTCCTCCTTCATGCGCGCCTTGAGTTCCCCTATGGTCAGGCCCTCGGCTATCGCATTGAGGTAATTGGCCGCCTCGCGCATGGAAGAAGGCGTCTGCCCAGGTGGCGGAGAGAACAGGCGGTTTTCCACATGTCCATCGGCAAAGACGAGCACCACAAGCGCCCGATCAGGGCTGAGCGAGACAAACTCGATATGGCGGATCGGGGCTTCATGCTTTGGCGTCAGCACCAGGCTGGCCCCGGAGGTTATGCCGGAGAGCACAGATCCCAGCCGGTCCATCATCGTCTCGACATTGGCGGCATTGGATGCAACCGTCCGGTCGATCTTTTCCCGATCCTCGCTGGTCAGATCATCGACCTCCAGCAGCGAATCGACAAACAGGCGCAGGCCGGTCTCGGTCGGCACCCGCCCGGCCGAGACGTGCGGGCTGTCAAGGAGCCCCATGAATTCGAGATCCTGCATGACATTGCGCACCGTCGCGGCGCTCACCTTTTCGCTCAGTCGTCGGCTGATGGTGCGCGAGCCCATCGGCGCGCCGGTTTCGAGGTAGCCTTCGACCAGCAGGCGAAACACCTCGCGCGCGCGCGCATTCATGTCGTTGAGCAATTGAGCGCCGGTGTTCATCTCATTCGCCTTGCCTTCGGGGCCGGAGCATGGGATTCCCTTCGAAACAGCGAAAGGACCAGACCATGCGCCCTTCAGGACGTAAGATAGATGAAATGCGCGCGGTTTCAATCGAGACCGGCATTACCAAACACGCCGAGGGCGCCTGCATGATCCGCATGGGCGACACCCATGTGCTGTGCACCGCCTCGGTCGAAGCGCGGGTACCGCCCTTTCTGCGCGGGTCGGGGCGGGGCTGGGTGACGGCCGAATACGGGATGCTGCCGCGCTCCACCAGCACCCGGATGCGGCGCGAGGCGGCGGCCGGCAAACAGGGCGGGCGCACGGTGGAGATCCAGCGCCTGATCGGCCGGTCCTTGCGTGCGGGCACAGACCTGCTGGCGCTGGGCGAGCGCCAGATCACCGTGGATTGCGACGTGATCCAGGCCGATGGCGGCACCCGCTGCGCCGCGATCACCGGCGGCTGGGTCGCCCTGCGTTTGGCGGTCAACAAGCTCTTGAAAGCCGGCGAAGTCACGACCGACCCGCTTTCCGAGCCGGTCAGCGCCATTTCCTGCGGCATCTATGCCGGGCAGAATGTGCTGGACCTCGACTATGCCGAAGACAGCGAAGCGGGCGTGGACGGCAATTTCGTCATGACCGGCGGCAGGCTGATCGAGGTGCAGATGTCGGCCGAAGGCTCCACCTACACCCGCGCGCAGATGGAGGCGCTGATGGACTACGCCGAAAAGGGCTGCGCGGAACTCGCCGCACGGCAACTGGAAGCGGTGAGCTGATGCGACGCCTGACGGAGGGCAAACTGGTCATCGCCACGCATAATGCGGGCAAGTTGCGCGAGATCAGTGACTTGTTTGAGCCGTTCGGGGTCGAGGTCATCGGCGCCGCCGCGCTTGGCCTCGAAGCGCCGGAAGAGACCGAAGAGACCTTTGCCGGCAATGCCCGGATCAAGGCCCACTTCGCCGCCCGCGCCACCGGTCTGCCCGCGCTTTCGGATGACAGCGGCATCATGGTGGAGGCGCTCGGCGGCGCGCCCGGCGTCCATACCGCCGACTGGGCCGAGACGCCGGACGGGCGTGATTTCGCCATGGCGATGCAAAGGGTCTGGGATCTGCTCGAAGAAAAGCAGGCCCCGGAGCCGCGCCGCGCCACGTTCAACGCCACCCTCTGCCTCGCCTGGCCGGACGGGCATGATGCGCTTTTCGTCGGGCAGGTGCACGGGTGCATCGTCTGGCCCATGCGCGGCGAGCGGGGCTTCGGCTTCGACCCGATCTTTCAGCCCGACGGATACAGTGAAACCTTCGGCGAAATGGACCCGGCGGAGAAACACGCGATCAGCCATCGCGCCGAAGCCTTCGCCAAGCTGGTTGCAGGCTGCTTTGGCGGATGATTGGCAAAAGGGCGGATTCGGGCTCTATGTCCACTGGCCTTATTGTGTCTCTAAGTGCCCGTATTGTGACTTCAACAGCCATGTCGCGCAAAACGTCGATCAGGACATCTGGCGCAGGGCTTACCTGTCCGCCCTCTCCCATTACGCCGCCCGGACCGGCGGGCGGCGGCTGCGCTCGATCTATTTCGGCGGCGGTACCCCCAGCCTGATGCGCCCGGACCTCGTGGGGGCAATCATCGACGCGGCACAGAGATACTGGATCTTTGACAATGACATCGAAATCACGCTTGAGGCCAATCCCGGCTCGGTGGAGGCAAAGCGCTTTGCCGGATACCGGCGCGCGGGAGTCAATCGTGTCTCGCTCGGTATCCAGGCGCTGAACGACACCGACCTGCGCAGGCTCGGGCGGATACACACGCTACGCGAAGCCCTGAACGCGCTGGAAATCGCACATGCAGAATTCGAACGCGTGAGCTTCGACCTCATCTATGCGAGGCAGGATCAGAGCCTGAGCGCCTGGGAAGCGGAACTGGCCCATGCGCTTGCGCTCGAGCCTGCGCACCTGTCCCTCTACCAGCTAAGCATCGAACCGGAAACGGCCTTTGGCGCCCGCGCCCGCGCCGGGAAGCTCGGCGGCCTGCCGTCGGAAGAGCGCGCGGCAGACATGTATGAAGTCACGGATTATCTTTGTAAAAACAAAGGGTTGATACGATATGAGGTGTCAAACCACGCGCTTCCGTCACAGGAATCCAGGCACAATCTGATCTATTGGCAGGCAGGCGACTACATCGGCATTGGCCCCGGCGCACATGGGCGGCTGAGCCTCGATGGGAAACGCTTCGCCACCGAGACACCTCTGGACCCTGCAATCTGGCTGAAAAAGGCTCTGACAGGCACAGGCGAAAGCGCCCGCCTGCCCCTGGCCGGCGCCGAGCAGGCTACCGAATACCTGCTCATGGGCCTGCGCACCCGTGCCGGAATCTCGCTCAAGCGCCTGAAAGCCATGGGCGGTGCCCTGCCTGACCCAGATCCGCTGCATCGCCTCGAAGAGCTAGGCCTGTTGGAGCAGAAAGGCGGCAGCCTCAGGGTGACCGCACAGGGAATGCCGCTGCTGAATGCGATCCTGCGGGAACTGATAGCCTAGTTGCTCGGCTTGATCACCAGAGAAAGGCGTCGGCAAATCTCGTCCAGATCGTCAAAATCGCGGTAACTCACCATTACCTTGCCGGATGCGGCCCCGGGTTTGTGATCAATGCGCACCTTCATGCCCAGGGAGGCCTCCAGCTCCTTTTCCAGCCGGCGGGTATCGGCATCCTTTTCCGGCCTTGGCGCCGGTGCGCGCTGGGCCGCCGTGCCCTTTTTCGCGAGCTTTTCCGTCTCGCGCACGCTCAGACCCCGGGCAACGACCTGCCGCGCCAGCGCTTCCGGGTCTTCGGCGGTGATCAACGCCCGGGCATGACCGGCGGACAGCTTTTCTTCGCGCACCAGCGCCTGTACGCTCTCGGGCAACTTCAGCAGTCGCAACAGATTGGCGATATACGGGCGGCTCTTGCCCAATGCCTCGCCCAGTTTTTCCTGGGTATGCCCAAAGCGCTCCATCAGATCGCGATAGCCGGCAGCCTCTTCAATCGGGTTCAGATCGGCACGCTGGATATTCTCGATAATCGCTATTTCCAGCGCTTCGGTATCGCTGTAATTGCGAATGATCGCCGGAACTTCGTGCAGTTGCGCAAGCTGCGCGGCCCGCCAGCGTCGCTCTCCGGCAACGATCTCGAATCCGCCTTCCTCGCGCGGATTGTCGCGCAGGATCAGGGGCTGGATGATCCCCTTTTCCCGGATCGACGCCGCCAGCTCCTCCAGATCCTCCTGGCTGAAGCTGCGGCGGGGCTGATCGGGATTTGGGTAAATCTTGTCGATCGGGACCATCTGGTCAGGCTTTGCCGGTGCCTCCGCCGCCGTCTTGCCCTCATCTGCCATCACATCCGCCATCAGCGCAGACAGTCCGCGGCCAAGCCCCTTTTGCCTTTTTGCAGCCATTTCAGTCTCCTATACGGTGTTGAGCACTTCCTGCGCCAGGGCCCTATAGGCCTCGCTCCCCCTTGATGCCGGATCGTAGCTGAGCACCGGAAGCGCATGAGACGGCGCCTCGCTGACCCGTACATTGCGCGGGATGACCGACTTGTACACCAGTTGGCCCAGATATTCGCGCGCATCTGCCTCTACCTGGCGGGAAAGGTTGTTGCGCTTGTCATACATGGTGAGCACGACACCGGCGATGCGCAGATCCGGGTTGGCGGTCTGGCGCACCTCGCGAATGGTCAGCATCAGCTGCGAAAGCCCCTCGAGCGCAAAGAACTCGCTCTGCAGCGGCACGAGGACCGAATGCGCGGCCACCATGGCATTGACCGTAAGGAGATTCAGCGAGGGCGGGCAGTCGATCAGTATATAGTCCAGCCCGAAAGCATCCACCGACACCTGGCGCAGGGCATCATGCAGCAAAAAACTGCGCTTTTCATTGGAAACGAGCTCGATATCGGCCGAAGAAAGATCTGTTGTGGCCGGAGCGATCAGCAGGTTTTCAATCCCGGTTTCCTGTATGACCTCGGACAGGGGCGCATCATCCAGCAGCAGATCATAGGTGGTCATCCGGCGTGATTCCGGGTCGATGCCCAGCCCGGTGGATGCGTTTCCCTGTGGGTCCAGGTCGACCAGAAGCACACGTCTGCCCGCCTCGGCAAGCGCCGCGCCCAGATTGATCGTCGTTGTCGTCTTGCCGACCCCGCCTTTCTGGTTCGTGATTGCGATTATCTTCGGGCCTGCCGGCCGGCTCGGATCATGCACGCCGGATACCTCCAAGGATGAGAATTGCACCGCTCTCGTCTGTCTTGCTCGGAACCGTTTCGATGTCAAACACCCATTCTCCCCTCGCTTGCTCGATCTCTCCCAAATACCCGGAGCCTTTGGGAAAAATGGCCTTTCCATCGGATTTCAGATGCCGCCTTGCGTATGAGAGCAAATCCGCAAGGGGTGCAAGCGCGCGCGCGGACACGATGTCGGCCTCAAGCGGGGCGGTTTCTTCGATCCTGTTTGCAATGACCGGGACAGGCAAGCCAAGCTCACGGCTCACCGTGCGCAGGAAGGCTGCTTTGCGCTGATCGCTTTCCAGGCAAATGACCGAAAGCCGCGGGTTGACCTCTGCTGCCAGGATCGCAATGACAATGCCGGGCAGACCGGCGCCGGAGCCAAGATCGGCCCACCTCCTGGCGCCTTTCGGACAATACGAGATTATCTGGGCCGAATCGAGTATGTGCCGCTCCCACAAGATCGGGATCGTATTCCGGCTGACGAGATTGATGGTCCCGTTCCACTTTTTCAACAACGCAGCATAGGCCTCCAGGCGCTCGATTGTTTCACGTGAAACACCAAGCTCCACCCTGAGCCGATCCTGGACCCTCATCCTGTCCGTTTCCTTTGCTCGGCCCTGATCTTGCCGAGAATCAAGGTCAGTGCTGCCGGCGTCACCCCCTCAATGCGCCCCGCCTGCCCCAACGTCTCAGGCCGGACCCGTTCGAGCTTCTCGGCAATCTCGTTTGACAGTCCGGGCATCCCCCGAAAGCGGAAATCTGCCGGAATGCGCAGCGCCTCATCTTTTTCCAGTGCGAGGATGTCCTCCCTCTGGCGCTTGATGTAATTCGCATACAGGGCGTCTTTGCCGACTTGTTCCTGTATCTGCTGTGGTACCCTCTCGAACTCCGGCACCAGGGTCTGGATGCTGCTCAGGGTAACCCCGGGGATAGCCAGAAGCTGGTAGGCGCTGCGCCTGGTTCCGTCCAGCCGGACATTGATCCCGACACCGCGCAGCTCTTGTGGGGAAAACATCTGGCTCTTCAGCAGGGTTTCGGCTTTTTCGAGAGCCTCGCGCTTCTTTTCGAAAATCCTGACCCTTGCTTCACCAACACAGCCAATTTCGACACCAAAAGGTGTCAGCCGCTGATCCGCATTGTCCGCGCGAAGCGAAAGCCGGAATTCCGCACGGGAGGTGAACATCCGGTACGGCTCAGTCACACCTCGCGTCGTCAGATCGTCTATCATCACGCCGATATAAGAACTCCTCCGCGAAAATGTCACGGGCTCGCGCTCCAGAGCTTTCATCGCGGCATTCAGGCCGGCGACAAGCCCTTGCGCCGCGGCTTCTTCATATCCGGTCGTGCCGTTGATTTGCCCGGCAAGGAAAAGGTTGGGAATCGTTCTCACCTCAAGCGTGCTGGCAAGCACCCGAGGGTCAATATAGTCGTACTCGATCGCATAGCCGGGCTGCAGGATCCTGGCCTTTTCAAGCCCGACCATGCTGTGCACATATTCTTCCTGGATGTCGGCAGGCAACGAGGTAGAAATGCCGTTTGGATAAACCGTATCGGTATCGAGTCCTTCCGGCTCGAGAAAAACCTGATGTGAATCCTTGTCGGCAAACCGGGTTATCTTGTCCTCGATCGAAGGGCAGTAGCGCGGGCCGACTCCCTCGATCATCCCCCCATACATGGCGGAGGCGCTGAGATTCTTGCGAATGATATCGTGGGTTTTCGGATTCGTGTGGGTGATTCCGCAGGATACCTGCCGCAGCGCCGGTTTGCGCGAGAGAAAGGAAAACATTTCCGGCCTGTCATCGCCTGGCTGACGATCCAGTCTTTCCCAGTCGATACTGCGCCCATCAAGCCGTGGGGGTGTGCCGGTTTTCAACCGCCCCTGGGGCAGGCCAAAAGCATCGAGCGCCCGGGCCAGCTCAACTGAGGGGCGGTCACCCATCCTCCCCCCCTCACGCTGCTCGTGACCGACATGAATGACCCCACGCAGAAAGGTGCCCGCCGTCAGCACCGTGCTACGGGCGGATATTTTCGAATCATCCGCGAGCACGACCCCGGCAATCTTGCCATGGTCTTCCAGGAAACGAGCGGCCTCGCCTTCGATGATCGTCAAAAGCGGTGCTTTCTCAGCCACGGCCAGCGCTGCCTTGCGATATGCCTGCCGGTCGGATTGTGCGCGTGGGCCCTGCACTGCCGGCCCCTTGCGGCGGTTCAACAGGCGAAACTGGATGCCTGCCGCATCCGCCAGGAGCCCCATTGCTCCATCCAGCGCGTCGATCTCCCGCACCAGATGCCCCTTGCCCAGCCCGCCAATCGCCGGATTGCAAGACATCACCCCGATATCCTCCTTGCGCAGGGTTACCAAGGCGGTTCGTGCACCGATACGGGTGGCCGCCAGCGCCGCCTCGAGGCCGGCATGACCGCCGCCAATCACGACAACGTCGAAATCGGGATGTTTCACGTGAAACACTCCTATTTGCCCAGGCAAAAGCTGGAGAATATCTCGTCGAGCAGATCTTCTACATCGACACGCCCGATCAGGGAATCAAGGGCGCGGATCGCTCCCCGCAATTCTTCCGCCGCCAATTCCACATGGTCGCTATCGCTCTCTACCATGTTTCTGGCTGTCGCCAAAGCACCCCGCGCACGGTCCATGGCGAGCTTATGCCGGGTTCGGATCGCCGTTTGCGACCCGCTTGTCCGCTTTTCAAGGATACGGGCGACCCGTTCGACAAGCGCATCGAGCCCCTTGCCCGTAAGCCCGGAAACAGCATCTGCCTCCTCCGTCAGATCGCCCTTGCCTCTTACCACGATGTCCTCGGCTTCTGGCTCCAGCCCTTCGGCTCCATCACCCTCGTGGAGAAAGATGCGAAGATCCGCCTGCCGCGCTCGTTCAACCGCCTTTTCCACACCGATTTTCTCTACTGCATCGGTGGCCTCCCGCAGGCCAGCGGTATCGAGAAGGGTCACGGGCAGACCCTTCAAATCCATGCGAACCTCAATTACATCCCGCGTCGTGCCGGCAATCTCGGAAGTGATTGCCGCATCACGGCCCGCGAGGGCATTGAGCAACGTCGATTTGCCCACATTCGGCGGGCCGACAATCGCCACTTCGAAGCCTTCTCGGATGCGCTCGGCCACTTCCACGCCCCGACTCTCCCTCTCCAGCGCGGCGGAAAGCCGGTCGATCAGCGTCAGCACTTCGCCGCCTACATCCTCGGGCACTTCCTCGTCGGCAAAGTCAATGGTCGCCTCCAGAAGCGCAGCGGCCCGAATCGCCATGGCACGCCACTCCTCGGCCTTTCGACCAAGCGCCCCGGAAAATACCCGCATCGCTTGCTGACGCTGGGCCTCGGTCTCGCTCTCGATCAGGTCGGCGAGGCCCTCGATCTGCGCAAGGTCCAGACGATCATTCTCCAGCGCGCGGCGGGTGAATTCCCCCGGTTCTGCCTGGCGAAAGCCCGAGATCCGGCCAAGTTCCTGCAATACCGCATCAATAATGGCAATGCTCCCATGCAGGTGCAGCTCGGCAACATCTTCTCCGGTAAAGGAGCCGGGTCCTGGAAAGGTGAGCACGAGAGCCTCGTCAATCACCCTGCCGTCACGGTCCCGTATCCTGCGCAAGCTTGCCCGGCGCATCTCCGGCACAGTGCCGGCAAGCGCCTCCACCGCCGAAAAGGCACGATCGCCGGATATGCGGATCACAGCCACGCCCGACTTGCCGCGGGCCGTGGCCAGTGCAAAGATGGTATCCATGATGTAACCTTTTGTTTTAAAAGGGTACTCAGGCGTTCATAGAGTCAAAGAACTCTGCATTCGTCTTGGTCTGCTTGAGCTTCGACAGCAGGAATTCGATGGCGTCGGTCGTCCCCATCGGGTTGAGGATGCGCCGCAGGACGAAAGTCTTTTGCAAATCGCGCGGGTCAACCAGCAGGTCCTCCTTGCGGGTGCCGGACTTGAGAATGTCGATAGCCGGGAAGACCCGCTTGTCGGCAACCTTGCGGTCAAGCACGATTTCCGAATTACCCGTGCCCTTGAACTCTTCGAATATCACCTCGTCCATCCGGCTGCCGGTCTCGATCAGGGCGGTGGCGATGATTGTCAGCGAGCCACCCTCCTCTATATTGCGCGCCGCGCCAAAGAAACGCTTGGGCCGCTGCAGGGCATTGGCATCGACCCCGCCGGTGAGCACCTTGCCCGAAGAGGGCACCACGGTATTGAACGCCCGCCCCAGGCGCGTGATCGAATCGAGCAGGATCACGACATCGCGCTTGTGTTCGACCAGACGCTTCGCCTTTTCGATCACCATTTCGGACACGGCGACATGGCGCGTGGCCGGCTCGTCGAAGGTCGAGGAAACCACCTCACCCTTCACCGATCTCTGCATGTCGGTCACTTCTTCGGGGCGTTCGTCGATCAGCAGGACGATCAGATAGACTTCGGGATGATTGCGCTCGATCGAATTGGCGATATTCTGCAGGATCACCGTCTTGCCGGTGCGCGGCGGCGCCACGATCAGGCTGCGCTGTCCCTTGCCGATTGGCGCCACCAGGTCGATCACCCGAGCGGTCTTGTCCTTGATGGTCGGGTCCTCGACCTCCATCTTCAGACGTTCGTTCGGGTAAAGCGGCGTCAGGTTTTCAAAGGCAACCTTGTGCTTTGCCTTTTCCGGGTCGCCGAAATTGATCTTTTCGACCTTGGTGATGGCAAAATAGTTCTCGTTTTCCAGCGGCGCCTGGATCACCCCTTCCACCGTGTCGCCGGTGCGCAGGGAATATTGCCGGATCACATCGGGCGAAACATAAATGTCATCGGGTCCGGGCAGATAATTCGCCTCGGGCGAGCGCAGAAAGCCGAAACCGTCCTGCAGCACTTCAAGCACCCCGTCGCCACCGATGACCCAGCCATCCTCGGCCCGCTCCTTGAGGATCGAAAACATGATCTCGCCCTTGCGCATGGTCGAGGCGTTTTCGATCTCCAGTTCTTCGGCCATGGCCAGGAGATCCTTGGGGGTCTTCGATTTCAGATCGGAGAGGTTCAGTCGGTTTTCAGTCATGGGATACTCGCAAGAACGGCGCCAGCCCGCGCGGCTCTTCATCTGTTCTGTGGAAACAGCATCGGCCGGACGGCCTGCCTGCGGGCTGCATAGCTGCCCGCTGACGGCGAGTCAATTGCTTAGGCTCAGGACCCATCAATCCCGCGCTCACAGCGGTGCAGGCGCGAAATATCAGGGGTTTTTTGCCCGCCGGACAGGGTGGGTCCCCTTTCCAAGGGC
>JALWTH010000253.1 GCA_027082975.1 Paracoccaceae bacterium
CGAGCGCCACGCCCAGGGCCACGTCGCCCGCCGTGGTGACGGCCGCCGTTGCCCCGAGCCCCTCGGCGATGCGCCGGGCGAGCCGGTTCGCGCCCCGGTGCCCGCCCAGAAGCGGCACCACCACCGCGCCATCGTCGGACACCGCCAACAGCGGCGGCTCGCTGCGCTTGTCGCTCAGCAAAGGCGCCACCGCGCGCACCAATATGCCCGCCGCACATACCCCGACCACCGGCCGGCCCGCGGCAAACAGGTCGCGCAGATGCTCGAGCGCGTTGGGGAAAAAGGCGTCGGCCTTTTCCACGCGCTCCGCGCGGCCATGGACCGGCGCGCCGAGCAGGCGGGCGATGCGATGGGCGAGCGCTTCGCCCGCGCGATTGAGGCAGATTACGACCGGGTCCTGAGCCATGTATCGGCGCCTTTCGTGAGCAGGATCATCGAGAAATAGGGCGCGGGGTCGGGCGCCTCGGCAAGCGGCAGGAGGCGCTCGCCCGCCATGCTGACGCGCTCCACATAGAGCGCGCGGCGCGTGAGGCCAAGGCGCTCGATCAGCGCGCGCACCCGGCCCAGGTGGCGGCCGAGCTTGAGGATCGCCACCGCATCGGCGCGCCTTATGGCGGCTTCGAGCGCGCTGTCGTCAAGCGGCGCGGGCAGCAGGCTCAGCACCTCGTTGCGCGCCACCAGCGGCAGGCCCGCCCGCGCGCTCGCGGCGCTGAGCGAGGTGACGCCCGGCACCACCTCGACCGCAAAGCGTGCAGAAAGGCGCGCGTGCAGATACATGAAGGAGCCGTAAAGAAGCGGGTCGCCCTCGCAGAGAAACACCACGTCCTGCCCCGCGCCGAGCGCCTCGGCAATGCGCGCAGCACCCGCGTCATAGGCCGCCTGCGCCGGGGCGCGGGCCACGCGCATGGGCACTTCAATGGCGATCTCGCGCGTGCCTTCGGCAAGCAGGCCGGCGGCGATCTTGCGGGCAAGGCTCTCGCCCCCGGGCGGGGCCGGGTAGGCAACGAGGCGCGCGGCGCCGATCAGGCGCGCGGCCTTGAGCGTGACAAGCTCCGCATCGCCGGGGCCAAGGCCGATGCCGTAGAGGGTGCCGCTCTTCGCTTTGCTCATCGCTTGATCAGGCTCCATTGCACCACCGGGCGCTGGGGCTTCCAGCCCATGCGCGCGCCCAGGGGTTCGGCCCGGGCTACGGAAAGCTCGACCAGTTCGCCGCCATGCGCGCGCTGAAGCTCGGCCAGCAGCGCGGTGCTTTCCAGCGTCACCGCATTGGCCACCAGCCGGCCGAGCGGGCGCAGGGCCTGCCAGGCGGCGGCGAAGCACGCGCGCGAAAGCCCGCCGCCGATGAACACCGCGTCGGGCGCTTCCAGCCCCTCGAGCGCCTCGGGCGCAGCACCCGCCACCAGCTCCAGGCGCGGCACCCCCAGCGCCAGCGCGTTTTCGGCCGCCATGGCGCGGCGCTCGGCGCGCGGCTCGATGCCGATGGCGCGCGCATAACGGGCCGCGCGCATCCACTCCACCGCCACCGAGCCCGCCCCCGCGCCGATATCCCACAGGAGCGCGCCGCGCATGGGCATGAGCTTGGCGAGCGTCAGCGCGCGGATCTCGCGCTTGGTCATGGTGCCGTCATGGGCGAAGAGATCGTCGGCCAGCCCCGGCACCCGGGGCAGAAGCGCCGCATCGGGGGCGGCGATGCACTCGACAGCGAGCGTGTTGAAGGCGGGCACCTCGTGCGACCAGCTTTCCGCCACCCCGTCAAAGCGCGCCTCCTCCGGCCCGCCCATATGCGCCAGAACCGTCATCCGGCTCGCCCCAAAGCCGCGCGCGGCGAGAAAGGCGGCGATCCGGCCCGGCGTCCCGGCCCCGGTGGTGAGGATCAGAAGCCGCGCGCCGGGCTGGATGAAGGCGATCATCTGCTCCACCGGGCGACCGTGGACGGTGAGCGTCTCCAGATCGGCCATGGACCAGCCCATGCGCGCCGCTGCAAGCTGAAAGGCGCCCACATGCGGGTGATACACGATCTCGGCCGGATCAATCGCCCGGCCGATCCGCGCGCCCACGGAAAACCACAGCGGATCGCCCGAAGCCAGCACCACCACGCGCCTTCCCCGCAGGCGCTCGAGCGTGCCGATCAGCGCATCAAAGGGGCTGGGCCAGGTGATCCGCTCGGCGCTGCTCTCGCCCACCAGCGCATGGTGGCGCGCCCCGCCCAGGATCACCTCGGCCGCCTCGACCACCGCGCGGGTCGCCGGCGTGAGCCCCGCCAGCCCGTCTTCGCCGATGCCGACGATATTGAGCCAGGGATCAGCCATCCGCACCCCTCCCCCTCATCGCCCGCGCACCCGCTCGATCAGGGCGCGGAAAACCGGATGATGCGGCGCCCATGCCTCATGAACCCGCCGCGCATATTCCGCCACTGCCTGCCCATGCTCCCGCGCATTGCTCGCCGCATGGATCGCATCCATCGAGACAAGCGGCGAGGCGGGCGGAACCTCCAAGGGCGCAAACTCCCCGATCCGCGCCGCATTGCTGAGAAAAGCCACGATCTCGGGCTTGCTGGCGCGGTCCTCGAAATGCAGCATCAGCGCCGCCATGTGGATATGCAGGCTCTGCCGGGCGCGCCGGTCCGGCCCGATCGAATGCTGCCCGCAGCAGGCATCGACCAGCAGCCTGTGCGCCTCGAAATACGCCCGGTCCTCGAATTCGCGCGCCAATATCTCGCCATAGCGCGCCCAGCAGGCGGGCGAAAAGCTCATATAGGCATGAACCGGCCCCGAATGCGTGCCCACAAAGCCGCAAGCGATGCATTTGTCCATCATTTCACCCCCCTTCCTTCCTCTTGCCGGAAATATCCCCGCCGGAGGCCTCAAATCTCCTCGCGACACCGTCCAGGGAGGCAGCCGCTCTCATTGCTCCGCTCCCGCTGCCAGCGCATTGACCGCCGCCGAAGCCATGGCCGAGCCGCCGCGCCGCCCCCTGAGGGCGACGAATTCGCAGCCGCGCGGGCGGGCGGCAAGCTCGGCCTTGCTCTCCGCCGCGCCGACGAAGCCGACCGGGAAGCCGAGGATCAACGCGGGCTTCGGCGCGCCCGCGTCCAGCAGTTCGAGCAGGTGGAAGAGCGCCGTGGGGGCATTGCCGATCGCCACCACCGCGCCTTCGAGCCGGTCGTGCCAGAGGTCGACCGCGGCCGCCGAGCGGGTATTGCCGATCTCGCGGGCGAGCGTGGGCACGCGGGGGTCGTTAAGCGTCACGATCACCTCGTTTGCGGCCGGCAGCCGGCGGCGGATCACCCCGGCTGCGACCATTTCGCAATCGCAGATCACCGGCGCGCCGGCGGAAAGCGCGGCCTCGCCCGCCTCGAAGGCCTGGGGCGAAAAGGCCAGCCGGTCGGCGACCTCGACCATGCCGCAGGCGTGGATGACGCGCGTGGCCAGCCGCGCCATGCCGGCGGGGAAGCGCTCAAGCCGCGCTTCGCGGGCCACGGTGGCGAAGCTCTCGGCATAGATCGCCGCCGGGTCGCGCAGGTATCTGAGCCGCCGGGCGGTCATTTGCGCCGCGCTGATTCAGGCCCGTGCGGGTGGTGGGCGTGGGGGTATTGCGGGTGATGGTGGTGATGGTGATGCCCGTGGACGTGGTCATGGGCGTGGCCGTGCTCATGGTGGTGATGGCGGTCCATCTCCAGCCGGCATTCGCCGGTGCAGAAATCCTCGCACAGGTCGCAATCGGCCACGTTGGAGCCCGGCGCCTGCGCCCCCTGCCCCTCCACATGGTGGTGGTGGCTCTCCTGCACCGCGCCGACTTCGGCCTCAAAGCCGAGGATCCGGGTGCGATATTTGCAGGTGCCGCAGGTGGGCGGCACCGCCTCGCCCAGCTGCTCGGTGACGCGCTCGGCGAAGGTTTCGAGCACGCCGGGGTGGTCATTGAGATAGCCGGCCTTGACGAATTCGATCTCCGGGTGCCGGGCCGCGACCCGGTCGGTGAAGCCATGGATGCGGTCGATCAGGATGCCGGTGAACAGGAAATAGGGAAAGACCACGATGCGCCGGTAGCCCAGCCGCGCGGCGTGTTCGAGCGTGGGCTCGACCAGCGGGAAGGTGACGCCGGAATAGCCCACTTCGAGCCAGCCGAAGCCCATGCCCTCGGCCAGCATCCGGGCGAGCTTGGCGACGTTGCCGTTGGCGTCCGGGTCCGAGGCGCCGCGGCCGATCACCACGAGGCAGGTTTCCGTGAGCGGCACCTC
>JALWTH010000254.1 GCA_027082975.1 Paracoccaceae bacterium
CAGAAGGCGGGGGAGGGTCGGGGCGAGGTCCATTTCTACCACATGACCCGCACCCCGCTGGAAGCGACCCTGCCGGTGCTGCTGGAAAAGTCGCGCGCCCAGGGCTGGAAGGTACTGGTGCGCGGGCGCGAGCGCGCGCGGCTCGAATGGCTCGACCAGAGGCTGTGGCTCGGCGAGGGCTTTTTGCCCCACGGGCTCGAGGGCGGGCCGCATGACGCCGACCAGCCGGTGCTGCTGAGCGCGGGCGCGGGCAATCCGCACGCCGCCACGGCGCTGGTGAGCGTGGACGGGGCCGTGATCGACCCGGGCGAGGTGGCCGGCTTCGAGCGGGTGATGGTGCTGTTTGACGGCAACGACCCTGAGGCGCTCGCACGCGCGCGCGGCCAGTGGAAGGCGCTGACCGGGGTCGGCTGCCGGGCGCTCTACTGGAGCCAGGAAAGCGGGCGCTGGCAGAAGAAGGCCGAGGCCTGAGCGGGCCGGGTGCGGCCGGCGATTTTTCGCAGAAAAATCGGGGCGAGGCGCAGTTTCCGCGTAACTGCCAGGGTTTCCGTTGCGGGGGGACGCTGTCCCCCCGGCCCCCCTGGGATATTTGTGAACAGAAGAAGGGGAATGGTGCTTGCCTATTTCAGGGGGCGGGGGCATTAAGCGGCCATGGCAGTGGGGATTTTCGATAGCGGCCTTGGGGGCCTTACGGTGCTGGAGGCGGTGCAGAAGCGCCTGCCGGAGGTGCCTTTCGTCTATCTCGCCGACAGTGCCCATGCGCCTTACGGGGTGCGCACGCCCGAGGATATCCATACCCTGACCAGGGCGGCGGTGGCGCGGCTCTGGGAGGAGGGGTGCGATCTGGTGATCCTCGCCTGCAACACCGCGAGCGCCGCCGCCCTGCGGCGCATCCAGGAGGGGGGCCTGCCCGAGGGCAAGCGGGTGCTGGGGGTGTTCGTGCCGCTGATCGAGGCGCTGACCGAGCGCGACTGGGGCGACAATTCGCCGCCGCGCGAAGTGGCGGTGAAGCATGTGGCGCTGTTTGCCACCCCGGCGACGGTGGCGAGCCGGGCCTTTCAGCGCGAGCTGGCCTTTCGCGCCATTGGCGTGGATGTGGAGGCGCAGGCCTGTGCCGGCGTGGTCGATGCGATCGAGGAGGGCGACATGATCCTCGCCGAAGCGCTGGTCAGGAGCCATGTGGAGGCGCTGAAGCGCAAGATGCCCGCGCCCGATGCGGCGGTGCTGGGCTGCACCCATTATCCGCTGATGGAGTCGGTGTTTCAGGAGGCCCTGGGGCCGGGGGTGAAGGTGTTTTCGCAGGCCGGGCTGGTGGCCGAGAGTCTTGCCGACTACCTCGCCCGCCACCCGGACATGCTGGGGGTGGGGCAGGAGCCGAAGTTCCTCACCACCGGCGATGCGGCGCAGGTGAGCGACCGGGCCACGGCCTTTCTGCGACGAAAGATCGCCTTCGAAGCGGCCTGACAGGCCATTGCGGCGGCGCGGCCGCGCGCCTACATTCCTTGCAGCACGGGAGAGGTCGCCATGACCCACAATATCGCCATTCTCGGGGCTTCGGGCTATACCGGGGCCGAGCTTGTCCGGCTGATCGCGGGGCATCCGTCCATGCGCATCGCGGCGCTGAGCGCCGAGCGCAAGGCGGGGCGGCCGATGGGCGAGGTTTTCGCGCATCTGGCGCATCTGGACCTGCCGGATCTGGTCAGGATCGAGGAGATCGACTTTGCCGGCATCGACCTGTGCTTTGCCGCGCTCCCGCATGGGCTGAGCCAGGCGATCGTGCGCGATCTGCCCCGGGGGCTGAAGGTGGTGGACCTTGGTGCCGATTTTCGCCTGCGCGACCCGCTGGCTTACGAAAAATGGTATGGCAAGGCGCATGCGGCGCCCGATCTGCAGCGCGAGGCGGTCTATGGGCTGACGGAGTTCTACCGCGCCGATATCGCCGGGGCGCGGCTGGTGGCGGGCACCGGCTGCAATGCGGCGACCGTGCAATACGCGCTGAGGCCGCTGATCGAGGGCGGGCTGATCGACCTGGACCGGATCATCTGCGACCTCAAGAACGGTGCCACCGGGGCCGGGCGCGCGCTCAAGGAGCACATGCTTTTTTCCGAGCGATTCTCGGATGTTGCCGGATATGCGCAAGGCGGCACGCACCGCCACCTGGCGGAGTTCGACCAGGAGTTTTCGGCCCTTGCCGGGCGCAAGGTCGAGATCATCTTCAACCCGCATCTGGTGCCGATCAATCGCGGCATCCTGGCCGACTGCTATGTGGAGGGCGAGGCCGAGGCGATCCATGCGGCGCTGGCGGCGCGCTATGCCGATGAGCCCTTCATCCATGTGCTGCCCTTTGGCCAGACGCCGGGGACCGGGCAGGTCACGGGCTCGAATCTGTGCCTGATCGGGGTGATCGGCGACCGGGTCAGCGGGCGGGCGATGGTCACCGCCACGCTCGACAATCTCGCCAAGGGCTCGTCCGGGCAGGCTTTGCAAAACGCAAACCTGATGCTCGGGCTCGATGAAACCACGGGGCTGAAAGGCGCCCCGCTTTTCCCGTGAGAGGCGCGGACAGGAGGGTATCATGGCCGGAATGAAGGGGCTGAAGAAGAAGCGGCGGGTGCAGGTGATCGTGCTGGCCTTCGTGGCGCTGGCGGCCTCGACGGCGCTGATCGGCTACGCCTTGCGCGACGGGATCAACTATTTCCGCTCCCCGAGCCAGGTGATGGAGGCGCCGCCCGGCCCCGGCGAGACCTTCCGCATCGGCGGGCTGGTCGAGGAGGGTACGCTGGTGCGCGGCGAGGGCGAGACGGTGCGCTTCAAGGTGACCGATGGCGCGGCCAGCGTGCCGGTGGTCTTTACCGGGGTGCTGCCGGATCTGTTTGGCGAGGGCCAGGGGATGGTGGGGACCGGGACTTACAGTAACGGTGTGTTCCATGCCACTGAAATCCTTGCAAAACATGACGAAAACTACATGCCCAAGGAAGTCATCGACGCGCTGAAGGAGCAGGGGGTATACGAGGACCCGAACGCCTGATTTCCACTTTGTTAACCTGAAGCCCACAGCCTTGGCCCCGCATTTACACGCGAGGTCATTGGCGGATGAAGTCAGTTCAGCAGATTGCCGAGGAGATCGTCGCCCGCGAGGGCGGCTTCGTGAACGACCCGGACGATCCGGGCGGGGCGACCAAATACGGGGTGACGATCGGCACGATGCGCCGGCTGGGGCTGGACCTCACCGGCGATGGCAAGGTGGATGTGGCCGATGTGAAGCGCCTCAGTCGCGAGCAGGCCCGCGACATCTTCGTCGAGCATTATTATTACCGCCCCGGCATCGACAAGCTGCCCGAGGCGATCCAGCCCTCGGTGTTTGACATGTATGTGAATGCGGGGGGCAATGCCATTCGCATTCTGCAAAGGTTGCTGCGCAAGATGGGCTGGATGGTGGCGGTGGACGGGGTGATCGGCCCCGAGACCATCCGCGCCGCCCATGAGGCCTACCAGTCGGCGCGGAAATACTTTGCCAATGCCTACGGGATCGAGCGGCGCAACTATTACTACCGCCTGGCCGACCGCCGCCCGGCAAGCCGCAAATATGCCCGCCGGCGCGATGGCTCCAAGGGCGGCTGGATCCTGCGCGCCGAAAGCTTCATCGACCCCGAATATCGCCTCAGCGAGGCCGAGCATCGCGCGCGGGTGGCGGCATGGGACTGATCGCCGAACTGTTCAGCCTGCTCTTTGGCGGCGGGCGCAATGTGGTGCGCGAGACCGCCGAGGTGTTTCGCGAAAATGCCGAGGCTGCCGGGCAGCGGGCGGCGGGGCTCCGGGCGGCGAGTCTCGGCCAGTTCGCGGCGGAGTTCGCGCTGCCGCGCCGCGGCCGATTCGACCGCTTCATGGACGGGCTCAACCGGCTGCCGCGCCCGGCGCTGGCGCTGGGCACGCTGGGGCTGTTTCTGAGCGCGATGTATGATCCGGTCTGGTTCGCGGCGCGGATGCAGGGCATCGCGCTCGTGCCCGAGCCGCTCTGGTGGCTGCTCGGGGCGATTGTCAGCTTCTATTTCGGCGCGCGGCATCAGGCCAAGAGCCAGGAGTTTCAGCGCTCGATTGCCCGGACCATGGCCCGCGTCGATGGGGTGACGCGCAACCTGCGCGCGCTCGAGGCGCTGCAGGCGGGCGCGGGGATGGCCGGGGCGACCGGGGCGGGGCAGGGCGAGCCGCTCGACGCGCCCAACCCGGCGCTGGAGG
>JALWTH010000255.1 GCA_027082975.1 Paracoccaceae bacterium
GCAATGGTGTCGTCGCCCGCATCGCCGCGCAGCTCGTCATTGCCATAGCCGCCGTCGATGATGTCATTGCCGTCGCCACCATAGATCACGTCGCGCAAGTCGCTTGAAGAGGTGCCGCCGGTGAGCGTGTCATTGCCGGCGCCGCCGATCAGGGTGTCATAGCCGTCGGCGCCGTCGAGGGTGTCGTTGCCGGCATTGCCGGTGAGGCGGTTGTTGGCGCCATTGCCGAGGATCGTATCGGCGCCGCTGCCGCCGATGGCGTGTTCTATCACGGTGTTCTGGGCGATGACCATGTTGCCGGTCAGGCCGTTTATGTCGGAGACGGTGCCGCCATTGAGGTTGATGTTCTGGTCCACGGTGGCGGTGCTGAGGTCGAGCGTGTCGGTGCCGCCGTCATCGACGATGGTAAAGGAGACCGGGCCGCCGGCATAAAGGGCCGGATCGGGCGTCACCCCGTCGAAGATGTAGCCGAACAGCGTGCCCAGGTAGCCGCCGACATTGGAATTGGCGCCCCAGGTGGTATCGCCGGTATGCGAGCCGGTATAGAGCCCGTAGAGGAGCTCCATGGCGGTGACATCGGCCACCATCGGCGTGACCGGAGAGGCATAGCTGCCGTTGACGAAGGTGTTTTCGTCCGGGTCGAAATAGGACATCACCGTCATCTGCCGGCTGTCGTTGAGATAGACCGCATCGGTCGGGTAGCTGGCCGAGCCGTCATACAGGCCTGCATGGCCCAGCCCCAGGGCATGGCCGATCTCGTGGATATAGGACTCCATCGAGTAGGAATCGAGCGTGGTGCCGTATGAAGTGAGCCAGGCGGTGCCGATATTGACCTCGGAATAGGTGATGACGCCGGTATCGGGGTCGAAGCCGGCAGGGCCGGCAAAAGCGCCGGCCTGGTTGTCGTCGAAACGGATGTCGCCGCCGCTGCTCACCTCCGAGAAGTTCAGCCCGGTGGCGTCGCTCCAGGCCTCCAGCGCCCAGCGGGCCAGCTGCTGGCCGTCGGCGGTGAGCGCGGTGAGGTTCACGGTGATGGTGCCGCCGGGGCTGACCCCGTGATGGATCCGCGCCGGGCTGGAGAAGTAGAAATCCGCGAGGAAGGAGGCCACCTGATCCACCGTATAGACATTGGTCGCCGCCTGCAGGCGATAGCTGCCCTGCTCGCCGCCATAGCCGGCGACGTCGAGGTAATAGGTGCCGCTGGTGGTCGCGCTGTAGCTGATCAGCGAGAACAGGTTGCCGGTGGCCGCGTCGTCATTGATGGCGAGCTGATTGCCGGCGCTGTCATGCAGGACCAGGATCGTGTCATCCACCCCCGCGCTGGCCCCGCCGGTCCCCCAGACCGAAAAGACATAGCTCTGCCCCGCCTCCAGCGTCACCGCCACCCAGTCGCGATCACTGCTGGAGCCGATGGTGCCGTCAAAGGTATCGCCTACGCTCACGCTGGCCGTGGTGCCGGTATTGTCCGCCGCATCGCCGCTCTCGCTGGCCCGGGCGATCAGCGGGCCGCCGGGCGCCGGGGCCAGGGCGGATTTGCCGGCCCGGGGCAGGACGGGCGCAAGCGGATCCGACGGCGAAAGGGCGTTGTCCGTGGCAAGGAGGTCGGAGAAGGCTGGTATGCGGGGCAGAAACATTCGGGCACCTCTTCCAATGGTCTTGCCTGTCTCGCCGTCCTCCATCGCGGTGCTGCGGCCGGGCGTTCGCCGCTTTGGCCGCGAAATCTGGGCGGCGAAATCCGGGCGTTGAAACCCTGTCGCCATTCTAGAACCGGGGCGCGCGCTTGTCACCTGCCATGTGAGGGGGAGGGGCGCGGCAAAGGCGCCGGGGGCTCTGGCACCGGGGCGCAAGGCGGGCTACAGAGGCGGGGAGGCGGCGCAAGCGGCGCCGAAATCGCAACCGGATGGATGCCATGCAGCAAAGCCCTGTCCTCGTGCGCGACTTGGTCCTGATCGGCGGCGGCCATGCGCACGCGCTGGTGGCGCGGATGTGGGGGATGAGGCCGCTCGAGGGCGTGCGCCTCACGCTGATCAACCCGCACCCCACCGCGCCCTATTCGGGGATGCTGCCGGGCTACATTGCCGGCCATTATCCGCGCGCGGCGCTGGAGATCGACCTGGTGAAGCTCGCGCGCTTCGCAGGCGCGCGCCTGGTGCTGGGCCATGCGGAGGAAATCGACCCGGAGGCCGGGCTGGTGCGGCTCGCAGACGGGCGCGAGATCGGCTGGGATCTGGCCTCGATCGACGTGGGCATCCATGCCGAAATGCCCGAGATCGAGGGCTTTGCCGCCCACGCCACCGGCGCCAAGCCGCTCGATCTCTATGCCGCGCGCTGGGAGGATTTCCGCGCTCGGGCGCTGGCGGGCGAGGTGGCGCCGGAAGTGGCGGTGATCGGCGGCGGCATTGCCGGGGCCGAGCTGGCGCTGGCCATGGCCCATGCACTGGGCACGGGCGGGCTCAGGCCCCGGGTCAGCCTGATCGAGGCGGGGGCCGAGATCGCCGCCGCCAATCCCGGCGCCCGGCCCGCGCTCCTCAGCGCCATGCGCCGGCTCGGGGTCGCGCCGGTGACCGGCGCGCGCCCGGTGCGGATCGAGGCGGGCGCGGTGATCCTCTCGGACGGGCGGCGCATCGCCAGCCGCTTCACCGTCGGCGCGGCCGGGGCGCGGGCGCATGACTGGCTCGCCCGCGCGCCCCTGCCGCTGACCCAGGACGGCTTCGTGCGGGTGGGGGCGGATTTGCGCGTCGAGGGCCACGAGGCGCTCTTTGCCGCCGGCGATTGCGCCCATCTGACCCACGCGCCCCGCCCCAAGGCCGGGGTCTATGCGGTGCGCGCGGCGCCGGTGCTCTATCACAACCTCGCCGCGGCGGTGACCGGCGCGAAGATGCGCAGCTTTCGCCCGCAAAGGCACTTCCTCAAGCTGATCGCGCTGGGGGAGAAGTCGGCGATCGCCGAGAAATGGGGCCGCACGGTTTCCGGCCCGCTGCTCTGGCGCTGGAAAGACCGGATCGACCGCAGGTTCATGGCGCGGTTTCACGCGCTCCCGGCGATGGAGGCGCCCCCGCCGGCGCCGCATGTGGCGCGCGCGCTCGAACGGGAGGGGCTCGAGGCCGACCGCCCGCTTTGCGGCGGCTGCGGCTCCAAGGTGGCGCCCGACACGCTCGCCCGCGCGCTGGCATCGCTGCCCGCGCTCGGGCGCGACGACGTGCTGAGCGCGCCGGGCGATGACGCGGCTCTGCTGGCGCTGCCGGGCGGCGCGCGCCAGGTGCTGACCACCGATCATCTGCGCGCCTTCACCCACGACCACGCGCTGCTTGCGCGCATCGCCACGGTGCATGCGCTGGGCGATATCTGGGCCATGGGCGCGCGCCCCCAGGCGGCGCTGCTGTCGGTCACCCTGCCGCGCATGAGCGCTGCGCTGCAGGCCCGCTCCATGGACGAGATCCTCACCGCCTGCGCGGAGGTGCTGCGGGGCGAGGGGGCCGAGATCGTCGGCGGTCATTCCTCGATGGGGGCGGAGCTGACGATCGGCCTCAGCCTCACCGGACTCATCGACGGCGCGCCGCTCACGCTTGCGGGCGCGCGGGCGGGCGATGCGTTGGTGCTGAGCCGGCCGATCGGCAGCGGCACGATCCTGGCCGCCGAGATGCGCGGCGCGGCCGACGGGCGCGACGTGGCGGCGCTGCTCGCGCGCATGGCCCGCCCGCAGGGCGACGCGGCGCGGATCCTCGCCCGCGCCGGGGCGCGCGCGATGACCGATGTCACCGGCTTCGGGCTGGCGGGCCACCTGATGGGCATGTGCCGGGCCTCGGGGCTCTCCGCGCGGCTCGATCTGGAGGCGATCCCGCTCTATCCCGGCGCGCTGGAACTGGCCCGCGCCGGCCACCGCTCCACCATCTGGCCCGCCAACCGCCGCGCCGCGCCGGTCAGGGGCGCCAAAGGCCCCCGCGCCGCCCTGCTGCACGATCCGCAGACGGCCGGCGGGATGCTCGCGGCACTCCCCCCCGAGGCCGCCGAGGGAGCGGTGGCCAAACTGCGCGCGACCGGCCACGAAGCCGCGCGGATCGGCGAGATGTGCGCAGGCGCGCCGGGGATCGGCGTTTCGGGGCAGGCCTGAATGCTCTTTCCTGTCCATTGCACAGGGGCTCGAGGTCGCGGCCTGCGATTTTTCGAGAGAAAAATCGTGCCTCCGGCGGGGATATTTGCGGCAAGAGGAAGGGGCGGTCG
>JALWTH010000256.1 GCA_027082975.1 Paracoccaceae bacterium
CTGCGCCCATGCGCGCGCCGGGATCACCGGCTGCAGCCGCTGCATCGACGCCTGCGAGAGCGGCGCGATCCAGCCGGCGGGCGATCATGTGCGCGTGGATCCGGCGATCTGCGCGGGCTGCGGCGATTGCTCGGCGGTCTGCCCATCCGGCGCGATCAGCTTCGACGCGCCGCCGCCCGCGCATCTGTTTCGCCGCCTGCAGGTGCTGGCCGAGACCTTCCGCAAGGCCGGGGGAGAAGCGCCGCGCCTGCTGGTCCATGACAGCGGCTTTGGCCGCGAGATGGTCCGCCACATGGCCCGCCATTCGCGCGGCCTGCCCGCCGATGTGATCCCGGCGCGCGCATGGGCGCAGAGCAGCGGCTCGGTGCGCGCGTATAGCGGCTTTTCGAACGTGCCCACCAGCTGGGCGGCGGCGAAGATCGCCCGCGCCACCGCGCGGCTGTCGGAGGGCTCGGCGCGCAGGTAGCCGTCGCGCTTTGCCCCGGCGCCGAACAGCCGGCCGCCGGAAAGATCCAGCACGATATCGCATTCCGAGCGCGCCCCGTCGCGCGGCGGGGCAAAGCCGGGCGCCCGCCCGCCGGGGCGAAACTGGCGCAGCGCGTCGATCTCCACCGTAAATGCCCCGAGGCTGCCCTGCGCGCGCCTGAGCCTGCCCAGCACCACGTCAAAGCGCCGGTCGAGCGGGGGCTCCTCGGGCTCGGCCTCGAGCAGCACGGTGACCGCCAGATGCCCGGCCAGCTGCGCGGCTGCGTCCAGCGCCAGCGCCTCGGGGCCGAGGATCAGGCAGCGCCCCTCGGAGGCGATGTCGAAGCTCTTCTCGACCGGGCTTTCCAGCAGCGCCTCGGCCAGCAGCGCCTCGGCCAGCAGCGCCTCGGCCAGCAGCGCGGCCATTTTCGGCGTCGCCCGCGCCCCCTCGTCCGACCACCCGGCCCGGTCGCGCAGGTCCACGCAGAGCGGTGCGTCAAGGCCCAGATCGGCGGCGATTTCGCCAAACAGCGCCGCCTCCTGCGCGCAGGCGATCACCGCTCCTCCCTTGCCGATTTCCTCCGCCGCGCGGCTGATCTCATCGCTGCACAGGGCCGAATGGACGCGGCTGCAGGCAAGCCCGGTCGTCGCCGCGAGTGCCTCCCGGTCGAGCGTCTGACTGCCCCCGCAATCGCATAAAATCAACCTCTTGGCCATGATCCTCCCCGTCCCGTCCGTGGCGCTTTGGCGGCGCGCGCCGATTCCCCCCACTCACATTTCCACCGAAAATGCGGTCGGTAAAGGGTGATTCGTTTTTACGGCACACAAAAGTATTCCGACCGATTTCCTAGGGCTTTCCCATGTGGACAATCTGACCGAAAGGCCCCGTGCGCCCCCGCTTCGGGCTGGTCGAAATGTCCACCTTTTTCGCTGCCTGACGGATATTCGCGCCGCCGGGCAAAAATCGCTTTGTGGCCGGAAAAATTGCCCCCAAGCTGACGGCAAAAGGGGCTGGACGGCGATGACAGGGACGGACGCGAAGCAGGCAGGAGGGTCGGAAAGGTCGGTATCCATGCCGCTGGGGATCGTGCTGCGGCGCACGCCCGGCGTGACCCGCTGGGCCGCTTACGCCTGGCAGGCGGTGGCGGTGCTGCCCGGCGCGCCGGTGGAGCAGTGGAAGGAGCTGCGCCGCGAGGGCGAGGCGGTGGAATACCATGCCGACACCCTGACGCTCGAGCTGCACCGCGCCGAGGCCGAGGCCTACCGCACCGGGCTTTCGGCGGCGCGGCCTTCGGTCTTTGTGGTGCTGGATCGCGACGAGGGGCCGCACGGGATCGCCCCGCGCCTCGTCACCGCCTCGCCCTACGAGGCGCAGGATTATGCCGATAGCGGCGAAGAGCAGATCGAGGCGGTGCCGATGCCCGCGAGCCTCGGCGCCTGGATCGAGGCCTTTGTCGCGCGCCACTATGTCGAGGAGCCATTCGTCAAGCGCAAGCGCAACAGGAAGCGGGTGGACCTGGTGGAGACCGGGGTGGGCGATGCGCGGATTGCCAAGGCGGCGGATGTCTATGCCTCGCCGCGGCTCAAGCGGGAGGCGCGCGGATGAGCCGGCCGGCGGGCAGACTGGACGCATGGAGCCGCCGCAAGGCGCGCGTGGCCGAGGCCGAAGCGGCCGAGCGCGCCGCCGCCGGGCGCGCTGCCGTCGAGGCGGCCGCCGAGGGCAAGAGCGATGCCGAGATCTGCGCCGAGCTTGGCCTGCCGGACCCGGCCGGTCTGGGCCCGGGCGACGATTTCGCCGCCTTCCTCAGGGCCGAGGTGCCCGCGCGCCTGCGCCGGCTCGCCCTGCGCCGGCTCTGGGCCAGCAATCCGGCGCTCGCCAATGTGGACGGGCTGGTGGAGTACGGCGAGGATTTCACCATTTCCACCGGCGCGGGCGAGGCGCTGGCCACCGCCTACCGGGTGGGCAAGGGCTTTCTGGAGGGGGGCGGAGAGGCGGAAGTGGTGGCCGAGGCCGAGCCTGCCGCCGAGGCGCCCCCGACCGGGGGCGAAGAGGCCACCGCAGAGGCCGAAGTGGAGCCCGCCGCGCCCGAAGCCCTCGCAGAACACGCCCGCGAAGAAACCGCCGAACCGACACCCGCCCCAATGCCGCGCCGGATGCGGTTTGAATTTCACGATCAGGAGAGCCAGCCCACATGAATGCCGCTGTGAAACACCCGGAGACCCCCCCGGAAATCGCCGAAGAAGACCGCCTGCGCGCCGACATGTATGACTTTCTCGGCGCGCTGCTGGCCCAGCCGCCCGACAAGGACCTCCTGGCCAAGACCGCGGCGCTGAGCGGCGACGAAAGCCCGCTGGGGCACGCGATCGGCGCGCTCTCACGGGTGGCGGGTGCCGTCTCTCCGGCGGCGGTGGAGCAGGAATTAGTCACTCTTTTCATCGGCCTGGGCCGGGGCGAGCTGCTGCCCTACGCGAGCTTCTACCTGACCGGGTTCCTGAACGAAAAGCCGCTGGCGAGCCTGCGCCGCGACATGCGCGCGCTGGGCATGACCCGCGCGCCCAACCGTTTCGAGCCCGAGGACAACATCGCCAGCCTGTGCGAGATGATGGCGAGCATGATCCGTGGCCGCTTCGGCGCGCCGGTGGCGCTCGAGCGGCAGAAGGAATTCTTCAACCGCCACATATCGCCTTGGGCCGCGCATTTCTTTGCCGATCTGGAAGCGGCGCAGAATTCGGTCTTTTACGCCGCCGTTGGCGCGGTGGGCAGCGCTTTCATGGAGATCGAGCGCGAGGCATTTCGGATGAGCGCAGGCTAGCCTGCAAACCGCAACCGCCCCGGCGCATCCGCAACGGGGCACGAACAGGGAGACAAGCATGAACGGAAAGGAAAAGGACGCCCCCACGCGCCGCGATTTCCTCAAACTGGCCGCGACCGGCGCGCCGGCGGCAGCGGTCGCTGCCAGCACCGGCGCGGCCACGGCGAGCGAGGCGGAAGCGCCGGGCGAAGGCCTGCGCGAGACCGCGCAGGTGCTGGCCTATTACGAAAGCGCCAGGTTCTAGGATCTGTCTGCCGCCAGGCGACCGGTAGCGAAAGGCCCGACCGCTTGCGCAAGACATATCGCACAAGGCGGCGCTCCGAGGGCAGCCGCCATATAAAGGGAGAAACACATGCTCAGGAAAAAGACCAACGGGGTAGCGAGACGCCCCCAGAGGACCGGTTTCCTTTCGACGATTTCAGAGACATCCGTTGACCGGCGCAGCTTCCTGCGCGGCTCGGGGCTTGCCATCGGCGGGCTGGCGGCGATCGGCGCCACCGCCGGCGCGGTCACCCAGGCCAGCGCTCAGGAGGCCATAGACGGGGCGCTGGAGACGGTCAAGTCCGTCTGCACCCACTGCTCGGTGGGCTGCACGGTGATTGCCGAGCTCGACAACGGCGTCTGGGTTGGCCAGGAGCCGGGCTATGACAGCCCGTTCAACCTCGGCGGCTATTGCGCCAAGGGCGCCAGCGTGCGCGAGCACGCCCATGGCGAGCGGCGCCTGAAATACCCGATGAAGAAAGAGGGCGGCGTCTGGAAGCGCATTTCCTGGGAGCAGGCGATTGACGAGATCGGCGACAAGATGATGTCGATCCGCGAGGAAAGCGGGCCGGACAGCGTCTATTGGCTGGGCTCGGCCAAGTTCAACAACGAACAATCCTACCTGTTCCGCAAGTTCGCCGCCTATTGGGGCACCAACAACGTGGATCACCAGGCGCGCATCTGCCACTCCACCACCGTTGCCGGCGTGGCCAATACATGGGGCTACGGCGCCATGACCAACAGCTACAACGACATCCACAACAGCCGCTCGATGATCGTGATCGGCGGCAACCCGGCCGAGGCGCATCCGGTGTCGCTCCTGCACATCCTCAAGGCCAAGGAGCAGAACAACGCGCCGCTGATCGTGGTCGATCCGCGCTTCACCCGCACGGCTGCGCATGCCGATGAATATGTGCGCATCCGGTCGGGCACCGACGTGGCGGTGATCTGGGGCATCCTCTGGCACATTTTTGAGAACGGCTGGGAGGACAAGGAGTTCATCCGCACCCGGGTCTATGGCATGGACGAGATCCGCAAGGAGGTCGCCCGCTGGACCCCGGACGAGGTCGAGCGCGTGACCGGCGTGCCCGGCAGCCAGCTCGAGCGCGTGGCGCGCACGCTGGCCAACAACCGCCCCGGCACCCTGATCTGGTGCATGGGCGGCACCCAGCACCATTCGGGCAACAACAACACCCGCGCCTACTGCATCCTGCAACTGGCGCTGGGCAACATGGGCGTCAGCGGCGGCGGCACCAATATCTTCCGCGGCCACGACAACGTGCAGGGCGCGACCGACTTCTGCATCCTGTCGCACAGCCTGCCCGGCTATTACGGCCTGTCGGGCGGCGCCTGGGCGCATTGGGCCCGGGTCTGGGAGGAGGATCTGGACTGGCTCAAGGGCCGGTTCGACAAGATCACCACCGCCGACGGCAAGGAAAAGTCGCTGATGAACCTCAAGGGGATCCCGGTCAGCCGCTGGATCGACGGGGTGCTCGAGGACAAGGACAATATCGACCAGCCCGACAATGTCCGCGCCATGGTGCTCTGGGGCCACGCGCCCAACAGCCAGACCCGCGGCCCGGAGATGAAGAAGGCAATGGAGAAGCTCGACATGCTGGTCGTGATCGACCCGTATCCGACCGTCTCCGCCGTCATGCACGAGCGCAGCGATGGCGTCTACCTGCTGCCGGCCTCGACCCAGTTCGAGACCCGCGGTTCTGTCACCGCCTCGAACCGCTCGCTGCAATGGCGCGATCAGGTGATCGAGCCGGTCTTCGAAAGCCTGCCCGACCACATCATCATGGCCAAGTTTGCCAAAAAATTCGGCTGGGCCGACCGCTTCTTCCGCAATATCTCCATGGATGGCGAGGACGAGCCCAACATCGAGGACATCACCCGCGAGTTCAACCGCGGCATGTGGACCATCGGCTATACCGGCCAGAGCCCCGAGCGGCTCAAGCGGCAGATGGCCAACCAGCACACGTTTGACAAGACCACCCTGCAAGCGGTGGGCGGGCCTTGCGACGGTGAATATTACGGCCTGCCATGGCCCTGCTGGGGCACCGCCGAGATGGGGCATCCGGGCACGCCCAACCTCTACGACATGTCCAAGCCCGTCTCCAAGGGCGGCCTCACCTTCCGCGCCCGCTTCGGCGTGGAGCATAACGGCGAGAACCTGCTCGCCGAGGGCGTCTATTCGGTGGGCTCCGATATCCAGGACGGCTATCCCGAATTCACCATGGCCATGCTCAAGGAGCTCGGCTGGGACAGCGAACTGACCGAGGAGGAAAAGGCCACCATCGCCGCCGGCGCCGGCGACAAGACCAACTGGAAGACCGACCTTTCCGGCGGCATCCAGCGGGTCGCCATCGCCCATGAATGCGCGCCCTTCGGCAATGCCAAGGCCCGCGCCGTGGTCTGGACCTTCCCGGATCCGGTGCCGGTCCACCGCGAGCCGCTCTACACCCCGCGCCGCGATCTGGTGGCGGATTATCCGACCTATGCGGATACCCGCAACTACCGCCTGCCGACGCTCTATGAGTCGATCCAGAAGGTGGATTTCGCCAGGGACTTCCCGCTGATCCTCACTTCCGGCCGGCTCGTGGAATACGAAGGCGGCGGCGACGAGAGCCGCTCGAACCCGTGGCTGGCGGAACTCCAGCAGGAGATGTTCGCCGAGGTCAACCCGCGCGACGCCAACGATCTGGGCATCCGCGACGGCGCCATGATCTGGGTCCACTCGCCCGAGGGCGGCAAGATCAGGGTCAAGGCACTGGTCACCGAGCGCGTGGGCCAGGGCGTGGTGTTCCTGCCGTTCCACTTCGGCGGCCACTTCCAGGGCGAGGACCTCAGGGACAGATACCCCGAAGGCGCCGACCCCTACGTGCTGGGCGAAGCCGCCAACACGGTGCTCACCTATGGCTATGACAGCGTAACCCAGATGCAGGAGACCAAGGCGTCGCTCTGCAAGATCACTGCAGCTTGAGGAGAATGAGAAATGGCAAGAGTTAAGTTTCTCTGCGACGCGGAACGCTGCATCGAATGCAACGCCTGCGTGACCGCGTGCAAGAACGAGCACGAAGTCCCCTGGGGCATCAACCGCCGCCGGGTGGTGACCATCAATGACGGCACCCCGGGCGAACGCTCGATCTCCATGGCCTGCATGCATTGCTCGGATGCGCCCTGCATGGCGGTCTGCCCGGTGGATTGCTTCTACCAGACCGCCGACGGCATCGTGCTGCACAACAAGGACCTGTGCATCGGCTGCGGCTATTGCCTCTACGCCTGCCCGTTCGGCGCGCCGCAATACCCGCAGGCGGGCAATTTCGGCTCCCGCGGCAAGATGGACAAATGCACCTTCTGCGCCGGCGGCCCGGAGGAAGACGGCTCGCAGGCCGAATTCCAGAAATACGGCCGCAACCGGATCGCCGAAGGCAAGCTGCCGATCTGCGCCGAAATGTGCTCGACCAAGGCGCTCCTGGCCGGTGACGGCGACGTGGTCTCGGCCATCTACCGCGAACGCGTGGTGGCGCGCGGCTTCGGCTCCGGCGCCTGGGGCTGGGGCACGGCCTACGGCCAGAAGGGCGGCTGACAGACCGGCCCGACACGGACCGGGGCGCGCGGGCTCACCCCCGCGCGCCCCATACCGCCAGACCCGCCAGAAGGTGCCTGACATGCGGCAATGCTCCCCTTTCATCTTTCTGCAAATACTCCCGCCGGAGGCCCGATTTTTCGCAGAAAAATCGCCCCCCCCGCGCCCCGGCCGCTTTTTCGCAATGCTGGCGCTGCTGGCCGCGCTGATATTCGCCCTCGCCCCGGCTCCGCTCCTGGCGCAATCGAGCGTGCGCCCGCCCGGCAACGCGGTCACCTTCCCCGACGCGCCCGAGCCCGGCCCGGCCAATACGCTGGGCAATCGCTCGGATGCCGAGATCTGGGACATGATCCGCGGCGGCCCGCCCCGCGACCCGGGCGTTATCTTCGCGCCCACCCCCGAAGGCGCGCTGATGACCACCACCGGCCAGCAATGGCGCGTCCTGCGCACCCGCTACATTCGCAAATATGCCGGCTGGGCGCCGCTCGGGGTGATCGTGCTGATCGCGCTCTTTCACCTGATCCGCGGCCCCATGCGCCTCAAGGAGGGGCGCTCGGGCAAGACGCTGCCGCGCTTTACCCTGACCGCGCGGGTTGCGCATTGGTTCATGGCGGTGGTGTTCATCCTGCTGGCCATATCCGGCCTGATCATCCTTCTGGGCCGGGTGCTGATCGCCCCCTATCTGGGCCGCGAGGTGAATGCGGTGCTGACCAGCGCGGCGATGCAGGGGCACAACCTGTTCGGCCCGCTCTTCATCCTCGCGCTTGTCTGGCTGTTCGTCAAATTCGTCGCCGGCAATTTCTTCCACCCCCACGATCTCAAGTGGATCTTCCGCCTCGGCGGGCTGTTCGGCCACCATGTTTCCAGCCGCAAGTTCAATTTCGGCGAAAAGACATGGTTCTGGATGGTGGTGCTGGTGGGCGCGGTGATCGCCGCCAGCGGCATCCTGATGCTGTTTCCCTGGCTTACGGACGACCTGCGCTTCCTGCAGCTTGCCACCGTGCTGCATGTGCTGGGGGCAGTGCTGCTGATCTCGGTGGCGCTCGGGCATATCTATGTGGGCACGATCGGCATGGAGGGCTCTCTGGATTCCATGCTCAAGGGCGAGGTCGATGAAAACTGGGCCAGAGAGCACCACGACATCTGGTATGAGCAGATGACCGGCAAGAAGGCCCATCCCGAAACCCCGAAAATGAAACAGGAGGGCGCGCCATGAGCTTTGTCGCATTCGTCGAAGGCCCGCTGTTCTACATCGCCGGGGCGATCTTTCTGCTGGGAGCGGCCTGGAAGGTGCTCGGCCTGATCCGCCTCGGTCGCAGGCCCGATCTCGCCCCGCCCAGGGGCTCGGCCGCCTGGGGTTTCGTCCGTGGCAACCTGCGCCATTTCGTGCCCCGGGGCATCTTTACCCGGCGCACCTGGCTGCATATCGTCGCCGGCTACAGCTTTCACATCGCGCTGGCGGTGCTGGTCTTTTTCGGCGCGTTCCACATCGCCTTCATCGAGCGGCTGACCGGCCTCAGCTGGCAGGCCCTGCCGCGCTGGGGCTTCATCGTCGCGGCCGATTTCGCCTTTGCCGGGCTGATCGCGCTGTGGGTGCGGCGCATCTCCGACCCGGTCATGCGCCAGATCACCAGGGGGGAGGACCATGCCAGCACCATCCTCACCTTTCTGGTGATGCTGACCGGCTGCCTCGCGCTGCAGGAGAGCCACGCGAGCCTGCGCGCCATACACATGCTGTTCGTTGATATCTGGCTGCTTTACTTCCCGTTCTCGCGCCTGATGCACGCATTCACCTTCGTGCTTTCGCGCGGCCATTCGGGCGCCACCTATGGGCGCAAGGGGATCAACCTGTGAGCGATACCATGAGCGATACGACTGAAAACCGCGCGCAGATCGCCATCGACAAATTCATCGAGTTCACCGATGGCGAGGTGGCGAGCTTCTTCGAGGCCTGCGTGCATTGCGGCGAATGCGCCGAAGCGTGCCATTTCCACCTCAATACGCGCGACCCCAGATATACCCCGACCTGGAAGCTCGAACCGATGCGCCGCACCTACGAGCGCCACCTGGCGCCGCTTTCGGGTATCAAGCGCGCGCTCGGCCTGGTGCCGCCGGAGGTGGACGAGGCCATGCTCGCCGAGTGGGAACCGCTGGTCTATGACAGCTGCAACATGTGCGCGCGCTGCACCCTGGTCTGCCCGATGGGGCTCGATATCGCCGGCACCATCCGCAAGATGCGCGAGGGCTTCTCGGCCGCCGGCTTCGTGCCCGAGGGGCTCAAGCGCGCCGCCGATTTCGTGCGCAAGACCACGAGCCCCATGGGCATCACGCTGAAGGCGCTCACCGCGCAGGTGAAGCATGTCGAGAAAGAGACCGGCATCGAGATCAACATCGACAAGAAGGGCGCCGAGTACATGGCCACCTTCTCTTCGATGGAGGTGATGGGCTATCCGGAGGTGATCGCCGCCTATGCCAGGCTGTTCAAGCGCGCCGGGGTGGACTGGACGATTTCCTCCAAGGCCTATGAGGCCACCAATGTGGGGGTGCAGATCGGCTCCGGGCCGTTTGCGAAAGAGATCGTTGCCCGGGTGGTGGAGGCGGCCGAGGAGCTGGAGGTGAAATACCTGATCAGCCCCGAATGCGGCCACGCTTACGGCGCGGTGCGCTGGGCGGGGCCCAACATGATGGGCCGGCAGTTCAGCTTCGAGGTGGTGCATATCATCGAGCTTCTGGACCGGCTGCGCCGCGAGGGCCGCATCCCGGCCGGGCGCAGGGACGGCCGCCGCATGACCCTGCACGATCCCTGCCAGATCATCCGCCGCGGCGGGCTGCTCCGGGAGCCGCGCCGGCTGATGGCGGATTCCTGCGCCGATTTCGTCGAGATGAGGGGCGCGGGGGTGACCAATTTCTGCTGTGGCGGCGGCGGCGGGGTCTCGGCCAATCCGCGCGCCCACGAACTGCAGGACGCGGCCTTCGATTCCAAGCAGGCCCAGCTGGACGCGATCGAGGGGCTCGAAGCGGTGGTGGTGCCCTGCGCCAATTGCCGCTCGGTATTCGAAGACGGGCTCGACGCGCGAGAAATGGATCTGGAAGTGCTTGGCCTCTCCGAGCTTCTGGCGCAGACGCTGGAAGAGGCGGACGCCGAGAATGCTTGAGTTTTGCTTGCCGAGCAGGCAGCATGCCATTGCGTACAGCAAGACAGTTGCCAGCGGTGAAGCATGAACGAACAGGCACACACGGCACCGGCGGGCGCGCGACAGGGAACGGGCGATTTCGGCACCTCGCTGGCCCAGGCCTCGATCCTGGTGGTCGATGACGAGCCGGGGATGCGCAACTTCCTGCTCAAGGTTCTCGGCCCGCGCTGCCGTCACGTGGAGGCCGCCCCCGACTGCACCGCCGCGGCGGCGCTGCTGGACCGGCACCATTTCGATATCGTCATTCTCGATAATGTCATGCCGGGCAGAAACGGCCTCGACTGGCTGCGCGAGCAGCGCGCGATCGGCTTCTTTGCCGATGCGATCCTGATCACCGCCTTTGCCGATCTCGAAACCGCCATCGCCGCCCTGCGCGCGGGCGCGGTGGATTTCGTCCTGAAGCCCTTCCGCTCCAACCAGATCCTCAACGCCGTCGCCCGCTCGCTCGACCGCCAGCACCTCAGGCGCGAAAACTTCCTGCTCAAGCACGAGCTTGCCACCGAACCGGCGGCCATGCGCGCAACCCTGGTCGGCAATTCGCCCCGCATCGCCGAGGTCCGCGCAACGCTCGAGCGTGTCGCCCCGCTGCCGACGCCGGTGCTTTTCACCGGCGATTCCGGCACCGGCAAGGAAGTCGCCGCGCGCACGCTGCACGCCCTGTCGGACCGCGCCGACAAGCCCTTTGTCGCCGTCAATTGCGCCACCACCTCGCCCGATGTCATCGCCGCCGAGCTGTTTGGCGACGTGACCGGCCATGCCGAAGCGCCGGAGGGGCGGCGCGACGGGCTGTTGCTGCACGCGTCCGGGGCCACCATCTTTCTCGACGAGATTGCCGATCTGCCGCTGCCGGTGCAGGGGATGCTGCTCAGGGTGATCGAGGAAATGCGCCTGCGCCCGTTCGGCTCCGAGCGCGAAGTGCCGCTCAACCTGCGCTTCATCTTCGCCACCAACAAGGACCTCGCCGAGGCGGTCGCGGCCGGCAGCTTCCGCGCCGATCTCTACCACCGCATCAACGTGCTCAACATCCACATGCCCCCGCTCAGGGAGCGCCCCGAGGACATCCCCGAGCTTGCCGGCCTGTTCATGTCCCAGATCGCCCACCAGCTTGGCATGGCCCCGCTGGCGCTGGGCGAAGACGTGCTCCTGCACCTCGCCACCTATGACTGGCCCGGCAATGTGCGCGAGCTCAGAAACCTGATCGAGCGTTCGCTGATCCTGGGCGAGTTTCCGCCCGAATTCGCCGGCGGGGCGGGCGATTACTGCCCCGAAAACCCGGACACGCTGGCCTGTGTCGAGCGCCGCCACATCCTGCGTATCCTCGAAGCCTGCGGCGGCAACCGCGCCGAGGCCGCCCGCCGGCTGGGCGTGTCGCGCAAGACCATCGACCGCAAATGCGCGATGTGGAATGTCTGAGCCCGCGCTGTCATCTGACGCCACGCACCAAGCGGCGAAAACTGCCCGCCAGGACGCGATGAACGCCGGCGCCAGCGCCGCGCGTCCCCGCCCGCCCTTTCTGGGCAGCGTGCGCGCCCGCCTGCTGGCGATCGTGCTGGTGCCGATGCTGGTGGTGCTGCCGCTCTTCGTCGCCCTGCTCATGGCCAACTGGGCCGCGCGCTTCGACCGCCTGCTGATCGCCAAGGTCAATGGCGAGCTGACCATCGCCCATCAATACATGTTCACCCTGCTGGAAAAGCGCGCCGGCGAAGTCGAGGCGCTCGCCGCCTCGGCCGAGTTTCGCGACCGGCGTGCAACCAGCGGCAGCGCCGCGCTCGCCGCCTGGCTCGAAGCCCGCCGCGCCGCGCTCGGGCTCGACTTCCTCTACCTGATCGGTCCCGACGGCGCCGGGGTTTCGGCTCCGCCCATGTCCGGCGCCCCCCGCCCGCACCACTGGCCGGTGGTGGCCGGCGCGCTCGCCGGCGAGCGCCGCGCCGGGATCGACATCTTCTCGCCCGATGACCTCGCCGCCATCTCCCCGGCGCTTGCCGAGCGCGCCCGCATCCCGCTTGTGCCCACCGAGGCCGCCGTGCCCACCACGCGCACCGAGGAGGCGCGCGGCATGGTCCTGCACGTGGCCGCCCCGGTGGCGGGGAGCCCCGGCCTCGCGCTGGTCGGCGGCGTGCTGCTCAACCGCAACCTCGCCTTCATCGACACGATCAACGATCTCGTCTACCCCGAGGCCAGCCTCACCGAAGGCTCGCGCGGCACCGCCACCCTGTTTCTCGACGATGTGCGCGTCTCCACCAATGTGCGCCTGTTCGAAAACGTGCGCGCGCTGGGCACCCGCGTTTCTGCCGTGGTGCGCGCCCGGGTGCTGGGCGAGGGGGCGGTCTGGCTCGACCGCGCCTTCGTGGTCAACGATTGGTATATCTCCGCCTATGAGCCGATCATCGACAGCTTCGGCCAGCGCGTGGGCATGCTCTATGTGGGCTTCCTCGACACCCCGTTTCGCGCCGCCAAGAAACGCACCCTCTGGCTCACCATCGCCGGCTTCCTCGCCGTCGCCGCGCTTTCGGTGCCGGTTTTCCTGCGCTGGACCCGCTCCATCGTCACCCCGCTCGAACGCATGGTCTCCACCATCGGCGCGGTCGAGGCGGGAGACCTCTCTGCCCGCACCCGCCTCACCGGCGGCCAATACGAGATCGCCCGGGTCTCGGCCCATCTTGATGACCTGCTCGACAAGCTCGAGGAGCGCGAAGCCCGCCTGCGCGACTGGGCCGGGGAACTCGAACGCCGGGTCGAGGCCCGCACCCGCGCCCTCAGGGAAGCCAACCAGCGCCTCGAGGCCACAACCAAGCAGCTGGTGGTCTCCGAAAAGCTGGCCTCGATCGGCGAAATCACCGCCGGCATCGCCCACGAGATCAACAACCCGGTGGCGGTGATCCAGGGCAATCTCGATGTGATCCGCGAAAATATCGGCGCGCAGGCCGACGAACTCGCCACCGAATTCAGCCTGATCTACGAGCAGACCCACGCCATCAACGTGCTGGTGGGCAAGCTCCTGCAATTCGCCCGGCCCGAAGAATATGCAGGCGTGGTCGATTACCATGTGCCCAACGAAGTGGTGCGCGACAGTATCCCGCTGGTCCAGCACCTGCTGGCCAAGGTCGATATCCGGCTGGAATGCGACCTCGCCGCCACCCGCCCCGTGGCCATGAACCGCACCGAGCTGCAACAGGTGCTGATCAACCTGATCGTCAACGCCATCCATGCCATGCCCGAGGGCGGCACCCTCACCCTCGCCAGCGAAGACCACGACGACAAGGGCGCGCCTGGCGTGCGCCTGACGGTGCGCGATACCGGCATCGGCATGCGCCCGGAAGTGCTGAAGTCGATCTTCGACCCTTTCTTCACCACCAAGCGCAGCGAAGGCACCGGGCTCGGCCTGTCGATCAGCCACGACCTGATTGCCCGCTCCGGCGGCTGGATCCGCGCCGAAAGCACACCGGGCAGGGGCACGACCTTCACCCTCTGGATCCCGGCGGTGGAAGAAGAGGGGCTCTGACCCTTTCACCTTTCGCCAAATACTCCCGCCGGAGGCACGATTTTTCGCAGAAAAATCGCCGCCACCCGCCCCGCATTGCCCTGCCTCGAGGGTCGGGGCGACCGCGCCCGTCTGCTATGGCAGAGAAGCCGTTTCCAGGGCCTCGCCGGGCGCACCGGCAAATTGCAGCATTTCCACCCCGAAGAGACTGATCGTGCCGTCCGGCCCGGTCGCCAGCAGTCGCCCGTCGCTGGCAGAAAAGGCATAGGCATCGGGAGTGGCCCCGAGAATGGCGATGTCATATCCCTCGCCGCCATTCAGATGATCGCCGCCGCCATTGCTCACCAGGATATCGTCGCCCGGCCCGCCGACCAGCGTATCCGCCTTCGGGGTGCCGGCGAGCACATCGGCCGCACTGCCCCCCATGCGCAGGATACCGTGGGCAAAGGTGCCCGGCGCGCGGCTTTCCCAGCCGGCCCCGGCGGCATTATAGGCGGCCAGCACCTGCCAGCGCGGGTTTTCGTCGCCGAGCCAGCGCTGCGCGCCCCAGGCGCCGTATTTGGTCGGCCGGGCGACATCGACAAAGGCGTTGAACAGGGTGCCGCCGGCCGCCCGCCAGCCGGAGAGCAGTTCTTCGTAGAGCCGGGCCATTTCGCCGGAATAGTTCAGGCGGTGGAAAAAGGCCTCAAGGGCCGGATCGTCCCGCTGGGCGCCGGTGCCGACCACATGGGTGCCGCCCTCGTACATGACCAGTTCGAGCCCGTATTTCCTGGCAATGCCGGCATGGTAGGGCAGCAATTCGTCGAGCAGTTCCCGGAGCGATCCCTCGCGCAGGGCGCCGGCGGCCGCGCGGATACCGGCATCGCCCGGCAGGCCGATCCAGCCGCGCAGGGTGTCGGCCATCTGGTCGCTGCCCAGTTCGATCCCGAAATAGCCCGCCACCGCATAGGCGTCGAACGTATCCCGCACCGCGGGCGCGCCGGGGGTGCTGTCACGCCAGAGCGGCGCTTCGAAAAACGCCGCCTCCAGCCCCGGCCAGCCGGTATGCACCGCGGCGATGCGCCTGAGCCGGCTTTCGGCCTCGCTGCCATAGACATCGCTCCAGATCCGCATCACTTCGCTGGCGCGCTTGCCGGCAAACTGCATCCAGCCATCGCCCTCGGCCGCCGCGCCCCAGAGCGCCCGGGCCTCGGCCTCGGCCCAGAGGGTCTGCCGGAAGAGGAAATTCCACAGCTCGTTGGAATATTCCACATGCGCCACCAGGCGCCTGTCGAGATGGTCGCGCACATATTCGGCGAAGCGGCGGATATAGTCGTCATCGGCCATATGCGGCATGTTGAACCACGGATCGGCGCCGATCTCGTTGGCCAGCTGCACCATGATCTCCACCGGCACGCCGCGCCCGGTCCAGGTGGCGTCGGAGGGCCTGGGGCGCTCCTGCCAGCGCGTGATCGGCGAATTGTTGGTCTGCATCCAGTCCATGAAGCGGACCGCGCGCAGGTCGCGCACCACCCGGAGCCAGGCCGGGTTGAACACCGCCCCGGCCTCGAACAGCGCCACCTGCTCCTCGCGCACCACATGGATGTCGCGGATGAAGTCGCCGGTGCCGCGCGGGTCGGTCTCGAGGATGGCAATGGCGATGGAGCCGTCGCCGGGGGTGTAGGAAAACCACGCCTCGCGGTCGCCGAGCGAGACCCTGCGCGCCCGGCCGAGGATGCGCAGCCTGCCGCTGCCCTTCCAGGTCACGCGGTAGCGCCCGGCAAGTTCGGGCGCGGTCTCCTCAGGCTGGTCGGTTAAAATCAGCGCCTCCAGCTGGGTCGCGCCTTCGGGCAGGGCGAGCGGCCAGCCTTCCTCGCTGAGCAGGCCGAGGGCGATCAGGTCGTCCTGCCGCCAGGCGCCCCACTCGCCCTCGCGATGACCGACCCAGCCGCGCGCGGTCTTGAAGAAGTCGATGAACGGATGCTCTGTCGACCAGTCCGAAAGGCCGTTGAGCCCCATCGCCAGGGCCGGGTCGGCCAGGCCGGTATCGAGGCTCTCTTCCAGCCCGGCGGGGCGAGCA
>JALWTH010000257.1 GCA_027082975.1 Paracoccaceae bacterium
GGCACGACCATCCCCGCCTCGACCAGCGCCATTTCGCGCTGGGCGGTGGTGAGGATGCCGGTGGCGGGCAGGCCGTGCGCCTCCTGCCAGGCGGCCATGGAGCGGCGGGTGCCGGGGCCGAAATCGCCGTCGATCGCGCCGGTATAATAGCCGCCCCGGCGCAGGGCCACCTGCAGCGCCTGCAATTGCTCGGGCGTGAGCCGGCGCTCGGAGGCGCGGGCCTGGGCCTCGGTCTCGTCCAGCAGCGGCGCGGCGGGCGTCGCGGGCGTGGCCGTGCCGGTGGCGGGCACGGCAACCACCTCGGCCGGAGAGGCGCTGCCACCGCTGGCGCCGCCCTGCCCTGCAGTCGCGCCCACCGGCCAGAATTGCTGGCTGTATTCACGACTGAAGGCAATGAAGCTGTCGGTGGGGATCTCGCCGGCCGCCTTCAGCCGCTGCATCTCTGCCGTGGCTGCCTCGGCGCTGGCATAGGGGCCGAGCGCCACCGCATACCAGCCGCCGGGCAGGCGGAAGCCGCCGATATTGGCGTGGTCGGCCGAACGCGCCCGAATGCGCTCCTCGGCGCCGCGCAGGGTCGGGTTGGCCTCGATCTGGATCCAGACATCCCCCTGCTGCGCCGCAACCGGGCCGGAAAAGAAGAGTGCAAATGCAAAAACAGCCATCAGCAGCACAAGGGCCGCAGCCAATCGGTTGGTCATGATACTCCCCCGGATACTCCCCGGGCCCTTGCCGGACCCGTCAAACCTTCGTCTGCACAGGTACACACCATTTCGGGGGGCAAGGTCAATATGCAGAAGGTCAATATGCAGAAGGTCAATATGCAGAAGGTCAATATGCAGAAGGTCAATATGCAGAAGGTCAATATGCCGAAGTGGTCCGCGCCATTCGCAGCGCATTGACCCCCTGCGCCCCACGCCATAGGAAGGGCCGGAACCGACCAGCGAGGAAGCGACAATGGCCGCAGCAGACAATTTGCCCCGGAGCTTTCAGGAAATCATCCTGCGCCTGCAGGCCTATTGGGCCGCGCAGGGCTGCGCGGCGCTGCAACCCTACGACATGGAGGTGGGCGCGGGCACCTTTCACCCCGCCACCACCCTGCGCGCGCTGGGGCCCAAGCCCTGGGCCGCGGCCTATGTGCAGCCCTCGCGCCGGCCCACCGACGGGCGCTATGGCGAAAACCCCAACCGCCTGCAGCACTATTACCAGTATCAGGTGCTGATCAAGCCGAGCCCGCCGGACCTGCAGGATCTCTATCTCGGCTCGCTCGAAGCCATCGGCATCGACATGGACCTGCACGACATCCGCTTTGTCGAGGACGACTGGGAGAGCCCCACGCTCGGTGCCTGGGGGCTGGGCTGGGAGGTCTGGTGCGACGGGATGGAGGTGAGCCAGTTCACCTATTTCCAGCAGGTGGGCGGGCATGATTGCAAGCCGGTCTCGGGCGAGCTCACCTACGGGCTCGAGCGGCTGGCCATGTATGTGCTGGGCATCGATCACGTCATGGACATGCCCTATAACGCCCCCGACGCGCCGATCCCGCTCAGCTATGGCGACGTGTTCCGCCAGGCCGAGGAGGAATATTCGCGCTACAATTTCGACATTGCCGATACCGGGCGCCTTCTGCGGCATTTCGAGGATGCCGAGGCCGAATGCGCCGCGATCCTCGCCGCTCCCGCCCAGGACCCCAGGACCGGCAAGCATATCGTCATGGCCCAGCCGGCCTATGACCAGGCGATCAAGGCCAGCCATATCTTCAACCTGCTGGATGCGCGCGGGGTGATCTCGGTGACCGAGCGCCAGGCCTATATCGGGCGCGTGCGCGCGCTGGCCAAGGCCTGCGCCGATGCCTTCCTCGAGACGGAACTCGGCGGGGGCGGCGGCGGCGCTGGCGCAGACCAGGCAAGTGGGGAGCCGGGCGCATGAGCGGCACCAGCGGCGACAGCGCCCGCAGCAACCATTTCGGCAAGTATTTCGCGGTCTTTCTCGTGCTCACCTCCCTGATCTTCGCCGGCGCGCTCTATTACACGCAGGTTTACGCCTATTACGAGGATGTGGGCGCTTCGACCGAGCCCGCCATGGTGAGCCTCGCCACCGGCGCGCGCGAGCCGATCCCGGCGGAGAACCTGCGCGCGATCGACGGCACCTCCTCGCCGATCCGCTTTCGCGCCTGTTTCACCACCTCCTACAGCCTCGCAACCCTCTCCGAGAGCTACCGGAGCTACCCGCTCGCCACCCCGCTGGTGGCCCCGGGCTGGTTTGACTGTTTCGACGCGGTGGCGATCGGCGAGGCAATCGAGCGCGGCGAGGCGCTGGCCTTTCTCGACACCAAAGACATCCACGATGGCGTGGACCGGGTGATCGCCGTCTTTCCTGACGGGCGCGCCTATGCCTGGCAGCAACTGAACGAAAAATACGCGGAGTAAGCCCATGGCCGAGCTGCTGATAGAGCTCCTGAGCGAAGAGATTCCGGCCCGGATGCAGGCGCGCGCGGCCGATGACCTCAGGCGCCTTGTCACCGAAGGGCTGGTAGAGGCCGGGCTCACCTATGCCGATGCCCGCGCCTTTTCCACCCCGCGCCGGCTGGCGCTGGTGATGGGCGATGTGCCCGCGGCCTCGCCCGACCTGGTCGAGGAGCGCAAGGGGCCGAAGGTCGGCGCGCCGGACAAGGCCATCGAGGGCTTCTGCCGCGGCGCGGGCGTGGCGCGCGAGGCGCTGGAAGTGCGCGAAACCCCCAAGGGCGCGGTCTATTTCGCCCGCATCGAGCGCAAGGGGCGGGCGGCCGAAGAGATCGTCGCCGAGGTGCTCGAGCGCACGATCCGCGCCTTTCCCTGGCCGAAATCCATGCGCTGGGGGGCGGGCTCCCTGCGCTGGGTGCGCCCGCTGCATTCGATCCTGTGCATCCTGTCCGACGAGACCGGCGCGCGGGTGGTGCCGCTGGAGATCGACGGGATCAGGGCCGGCGACATGACCCGCGGCCACCGCTTCATGGCGCCCGATGCCTTCAAGGTCACGGGCTTTGCCGATTACGCCGCCAGGCTCGCCCGCGCCCGGGTGGTGCTTGACGCCACCGAGCGCGCCGAGACGATCCGCGCGGGCGCCGAAAACCTCGCCTTTTCCCAGGGCCTCGAACTGGTCGAAGACAAGGGCCTGCTCGCGGAAGTGGCCGGGCTGGTGGAATATCCGGTGGTGCTGATGGGCGAGATCGCAGAGGATTTCGCCGTCCTGCCCCCGGAAGTGCTGCAAACCTCCATGCGCGAGCACCAGAAGTTCTTCTCCCTGCGCGAGGCCGATTCCGGGCGCATCACGCGCTTCATCACCGTTGCCAACCGCGAAACGGCCGATCACGGCGCCACCATCCTGGCCGGCAACCAGAAGGTGCTGTTTGCCCGCCTGTCCGACGCCCGCTTCTTCTGGGAAAACGACCTGCGGGTGGCGCGCGGCGAGAAGATGGCGCCGTGGCTGGCGGCGCTCGAAAACGTGACCTTCCACAACCGCCTCGGCAGCCAGGGCGAGCTGATCCGCCGCATGGCCGCACTTGCGGGCGAGCTGGCCCCGGCCTGCGGCGCCGATCCCGCGCGCGCCGAGGAGGCGGCGCGCATCGCCAAGGCGGATCTGGCCTCGGAAATGGTCTATGAATTCCCCGAATTGCAGGGGATCATGGGCCGCTATTACGCGCTGGAAGCGGGCCTTGACGCCGAGATCGCCGCCGTGGCGCGCGACCATTACGCGCCCCGCGGGCCCTCTGACGCCGCCCCCCAGGCGCCGCTCTCGCGCACCGTGGCGCTGGCCGAAAAGCTCGACCTGCTCGCGGGCTTCTGGTCGATCGACGAAAAGCCCACCGGCTCCAAGGACCCGTTCGCCCTGCGCCGCGCAGCCCTCGGGGTGATCCGCATCATCCTTGAAAACGGCCTGCGGCTGAAGCTGCGCCGCTTCATCGACAGCCAGCTGATGCGCTTCGAGATCGCGCTGGGGGCGCAGGAGGACAGCGACCATCTCGACGCCCTGCGCCAGATCACGCGCGAAATCGCCCGCCACGGCGTTTTCGGCGCCGCCTACCGCGCCACCCTCGAAGCCCTCGGGCGCGAGCACCACGACGACAGCCCGCTCGGCCGGCTCAATACCCGCCTGCCCGCCCTTGGCGACGACCTGATGGGCTTCATCCACGAGCGCCTCAAGGTCCACCTGCGCGCCGAGGG
>JALWTH010000258.1 GCA_027082975.1 Paracoccaceae bacterium
TCTCGGTGCGCGCCGCCGCCATGTCGAAAAGCGCGATGTCGGTGCCCTTGTGCCCGTCATAGCTGAGCGCCCCGCAGGCAAAGTCCGCCACCCCCGGCCCCGGGTCGCTGTCGCGGTAATTCTGCACGAAGCAGGTATCGCCCGGGATGCAGTCCACCGGCCAGCCCAGCCGGAGGTCACGCGCCAGCGCCGGCAACGCCGGCAGCGCGAGCAGGCAGGCGGCGGCCAGCGCCGCGCCGATCCCCCGCGCCCGGCTCAATCGGCGGTCAGCAGCGGCGGCTTCTTCTTGCGCGTGATCCGCTTCTTTGCCGGCTTCTCGATCCTGAGATCCAGCGCGCCTTCCCTGACGCCCACCTGCACCAGCCCGCCCTTGGCGAGCTTTCCGAACAGAAGCTCTTCGGCGAGCGGCTTCTTGATATGCTCCTGGATCACCCGGCCGAGCGGACGCGCGCCCATGCGTTCATCATAGCCGTGATCGGCGACCCATTCGGCGGCGGCACGGGTAAGCTCGATCGACACGCCGCGGTCCATCAGTTGCGCTTCGAGCTGGAGCACGAATTTCTCGACCACCTGCAGGATCACCTCCTTGGAAAGCGGCGCGAAGCTGATCACCGCATCCAGCCGGTTGCGGAATTCGGGGGTGAACATGCGCTCCACCGCCGCCATGTCCTCGCCCTCGCGCCGGTCGCGGCCAAAGCCGATCGCCGCTTTCGCCTGCTCGGCGGCGCCGGCATTGGAGGTCATGATCAGCACCACGTTGCGGAAATTGACCGTGCGCCCGTTATGGTCGGTCAGCTCGCCGTGATCCATCACCTGCAGCAGGATGTTGTAGACATCCGGGTGCGCCTTCTCGATCTCGTCGAGCAGCAGTACGCAATGGGGCTGCTGGTCCACCCCGTCGGTGAGCAGGCCGCCCTGGTCGAAGCCCACATAGCCGGGCGGCGCGCCGATCAGGCGGCTGACGGCGTGCTTTTCCATGTATTCCGACATGTCGAAGCGCAGCAGCTCCACCCCCAGTATATCGGCCAGCTGGCGGGCGACCTCGGTCTTGCCCACCCCGGTCGGGCCGGTAAAGAGGTAATTGCCGATCGGCTTTTCCGGCTCGCGCAGTCCGGCGCGGCTGAGCTTGATGGCGCTGGCCAGCGCCTCGATGGCGCCGTCCTGGCCGAACACCACGCGCTTGAGCGAGGCTTCCAGGTCGCGCAGCGCCTCGCGATCGTCCTTGGAGACGCTCTTGGGCGGGATACGGGCGATCTTGGCCACCACCGCCTCGATATCGCGGCCGGTGATCGACTTGCGCCGCTTGCTGGCCGGCAGCAGGTGCTGGGCCGCGCCCACCTCGTCGATCACGTCGATGGCCTTGTCCGGCAGCTTGCGGTCATTGATGTAGCGGGCCGAAAGCTCCACCGCCAGGCGCAGCGCCTCGGAGGTGTATCTGATCCGGTGATGCTCTTCGAAATAGGGCTTGAGGCCCTGCAGGATCTTGACGGTATCCTCGACCGAAGGCTCGTTCACGTCGATCTTCTGGAAGCGGCGGGAAAGTGCGCGGTCCTTCTCGAAATGCTGGCGGAATTCCTTGTAGGTGGTCGAGCCCATGCACCGGAGCTTGCCGCCCTGCAGCGCGGGCTTGAGCAGGTTGGAGGCATCCATCGCGCCGCCCGAGGTGGCCCCGGCGCCGATCACGGTGTGGATCTCGTCGATGAACAGCACCGCATCCGGGTGCTCCTCGAGCTCCTTCATCACCGCTTTCAGCCGCTCTTCGAAATCGCCGCGATAGCGGGTGCCGGCCAGAAGCGCCCCCATGTCGAGCGAATAGATCGTGGTTTCGGCGAGGATCTCCGGGGTCTCGCCGGCGGTGATCCGCCGCGCCAGCCCCTCGGCGATGGCGGTCTTGCCCACTCCCGGATCGCCCACCAGCAGCGGGTTGTTCTTGCGCCGGCGGCACAGCACCTGGATGCAGCGCTCCACCTCGTGATCGCGCCCGATCAGCGGGTCGATATTGCCCTCTTCGGCCTTGCGGTTCAGGTTGACGCAGTATTTGCCAAGGGCGGTTTCCGGCGCCTCTTCCTCGGTGCCGGACAGCACCTCGTCCACCTCCTCGCCGGAAGCGACCGAGCCGGTCACGGGGCGCGATTCGCCGAACCGCGGGTCCTTGGCCACGCCATGGGCGATGAAATTCACTGCGTCATAGCGGGTCATCTCCTGCTCGGAGAGGAAGAATACCGCGTTCGATTCGCGCTCGGCAAAGATCGCCACCAGCACATTGGCCCCGGTCACCTCCGAGCGCCCGGAACTCTGCACATGGATCGCGGCGCGCTGGATCACCCGCTGAAAGGCCGCCGTGGGCACCGCTTCGCTGCCCTCGATATCGGTCTCCAGCGTGTTCAGTTCCTCGTCGATGAACCGCACCAGTTCCTTGCGCAGGACTTCCAGATCCACCGAACAGGCGCGCATCACGCGCGAGGCGTCCGGCTCGTCGATCAGCGCCAGCAACAGGTGCTCCAGCGTCGCCAGCTCATGGCGGCGGTGATTGGCTAGGGCAAGGGCGGCGTGAATGGCCTGTTCGAGCGTGTTCGAGAATGATGGCACCGGCATCTCTCCGTCTTGGGGCGGGGCGGGGCCGGACCGTTCGGGCCGACCTTTCTCCCCACTTTCTCCGCATATCCTTAAAGTTCGGTGTTTGCGGCGAATGTTCAACCCCTTTCTGCTCACAATTGCGCGCAACAGCCCCGGCGCCGGCCGATGCCTTTCATCTTTCCGGCAATACTCCGGGGGCGTGGGGGCAGCGCCCCCACATGAATCGCCTGCGCCAGCAGGCGAAATCCCCTCGAAATCCCTTCAAAATCCCTTCAGAAATCGTCCTTGCGGCGGCGAATCTCGGCAAATACCTCCGCATCCTGCGCCCCTTCCATGCCCAGCGCGGCCCTGACCTGCGGCAAATCCGCCCGCAGGAAGGGGTTGGTCGCCAGCTCCAGCGACAGAAGCGAGGGCACCGTCGCATCGCCCTTCGCCCTGAGCGCCCGGACCTCGGCCATGCGCGCCACCAGCGCCTCGTTGCCGGGCTCGATGGTCAGGGCAAAGGCGCCGTTGGCCTCGGTATATTCATGCCCCGAGCAGACCCGCGTGTCGCCGGGCAGGGCGGCGATTCGCCCGAGGCTCTCCCACATCTGCGCCGCACTGCCCTCGAACAGCCGCCCGCAGCCCAGCGCCATCAGGCTGTCGCCGGTAAAGACCGCGCCGGCATCGGCGATGTAATAGGCCACATGGCCCAGCGTATGGCCGGGCACATCGAGCACCGCGATCGCGTGGCCGGACCAGTCGAATGTCTCGCCCCCCGCCACGGCGCGGTCGAGCTTCGGCAGGCGGTGGGCATCGGCCGCCGCCCCGGTCACTTCGAGATCGAAGGCCTGCCGCAGGTCGTCGAGCCCGTCCACATGGTCGTAATGGTGGTGCGTCAGCAGGACATCGCTGAGCGTCCAGCCGCGCGCCTCGAGCGCGGCGACGATCGGCCAGCTTTCCGGCGCATCCACCAGCAGGGTCCGGCGGCTTTCGTCGTCATGCAGCAAAAAGGCGTAATTGTCGGCCAGGCAGGGGATGGTCACGAGTTCAAGGGTCATCGGATACCTCGCTTTGTCATGCCTCGAGTCTTGCCGATCGGACGTGCAATGGCAATATGGGGTGAAATGCCGGGCGGTGCGGCATTGCGAAAACGGAATGAAGGGCAACACATGAAAGACTTCAATCTGCTGGGCCTGTCGGGCTCCCTGCGCAAAGGGTCCTGGAACACGCGCCTGCTGCACGAGGCTGCCCGGCTGGGGGATGCGCGCCTGACGCTGGCTGATTTGCGCCTGCCGCTCTATGACGGCGACCTGGAGGACGCCGAGGGCATCCCGCGGGCCGTCGAGGCCCTTGCTGCGCAGGTCGCCGAGGCGGATGCGGTGCTGATCGCCACGCCGGAATACAACCAGTGCTTTTCCGGCGTGCTGAAGAACGCGCTCGACTGGGTCAGCCGCGTGAAGGGCAATCCCTGGCGTGACAAGCCGGTGGGGATCGTCTCGGCGGCGGCGGGCCGGGCCGGGGGGGCGCGGGCGCAATATGCGCTGCGCCTGGCGATGACCCCGTTTCGCCCGCGCCTTCTGACCGGCCCCGAAGTGATGGTGGCGGCGGCGGAGGATCAGTTCGACGAGAACGGTCACCTGACCGGCGGCAATTACGCGCGTCTTCTGACCCTGCTGGTCGAGGGGCTGAAAGAGGCGACGGGCAAGGGATAGGCCGGGCAACGATTTTTCGCGGAAAAATCGGGGCGAGGGGGCGCTGCCCCCTCGTGCTCCCCCGGGATATTTCCAAACAGAAGAAGGGGGCGGGGCGTGACTTTTGCCTCTGATGGTCATAGCGTGCTTCGGGGAGGGTTGGATGCACCTGGATGTGCGCGACTTGCGGAATTTCTATTACCGTTCGGCCCTGGGTCGGGCGGCGCAGCGAGCGATTCGCGAGAAGGTGACGGGCTTCTGGCCGCATCCCGGCCTCAAGGGGCAGAGCGTGGCGGGCTTCGGCTTCGCGGTGCCGCTGCTGCGCCCCTACCTGCGCAAGGCGCGCCGGGTGATCGCTCTGATGCCGGCCCCGCAGGGGGTGATGCCCTGGCCGGCCGGCGCGCCCAATGTGGCGGTGTTGTGCGAGGAGACCGCCTGGCCGGTGGAGACCGGGATGATCGACCGGCTGCTGGTCATGCACGGGCTGGAGACTTCGGAGAACCCGGCCCTGCTGCTGGACGAATGTTACCGGGTGCTCGGCCCCGGCGGCACGGCCCTGTTCGTGGTGCCGAACCGGGCCGGGCTCTGGTCGCGCTCGGACCGGACGCCGTTTGGCTTTGGTCGCCCCTACAGCGCCGGTCAGCTTGAAGCGCAGTTGCGCGCCCATGGCTTCGAGATCCGGCGCCACGCCTCGGCGCTCTACCAGCCGCCCTCGGCGCGCCGCTTCTGGCTGCGCACCGGGCGGATGGCCGAGCGCCTGGGCCGGCGCCTGCCGCTGGTCATGGCCGGGGGCGTGCTGATCGTCGAGGCCGCCAAGCAGGTGCCCGCCCCCAGGCGCCCCGGCCTGGCCGAACGGGTCCGGCGCCCGCTCCGGGTGCTCGAGGGGATCGGCGCGGCTGAGCCCGCGCGGCGGCGTGGCTTGCGCTAGCGGTGACGGGGGAGAATCACCGTGCGCCGCCCCGCGCCGGCCTGCAGGTCCGGCGGATCGGCGGGCCGGCTGGCCGGCGGGCGGACCGACCCCGCCGGGTGTGGATTTGCCCTCGGTTTCGGCCTCGCTTTGCCGGCCACAGCGACAAGTTAGCGCAAAAGGCGTTCTGGGCAGTTGCGGGAGCGCAAAGCCTCTGCTACACCCCACGCGAATTTGGCGGCGCGCAGGGGCGTGTTCCGTCGGGGATGTTCTGCGGCCTGGGCTTGCGCACGGGCACTCGGGCCGGGAAACCGGGCCGGAAACGGATCGGAAACGGGCCGGGAAGCCGCGGGAAACAGAAGGGCCAGCAACCGGAAGGGCCAGCAAACCGAAGGGGTGGACGTGTCTGAACCAGTCTCGATCTCAACCGGCATCGCCCAGCGCTATGCCAGGGCCGTCTTCGAGCTTGCGCTTGAGGGGAAATCCATCAAGGCGGTGGAGGCCGACCTCGCCGTGCTCGAAGCCGCCCTTGGCGACAGCACCGATCTGCGGGCGCTGATTTCCTCGCCGCTGGTCACCCGCGAGCAGCAGCGCCTGGCCGTGGCCGCGCTGGCGGCGAAGATGAAGCTCGGCGACATCATGACCAACGCGCTGGGGCTCAAGGCCGAGAAGCGCCGCCTTTACCTGCTGCCCCAGTTCATCGCCGAGCTCCGGCGCCTGCTGGCCGAGCACAAGGGCGAAATCACCGCCGAAGTCACCGCCGCCAAGGCCCTGACCAAGGCGCAGAAGGACAAGCTTGCCAAGGCGCTCAAGGCCGCCGCCGGCAAGGATGTGAACATCGACCTGGCCGTGGATGAAAGCCTCATCGGCGGCCTTGTCATCAAGCTGGGCTCGCGCATGATCGATACTTCGATCCGCTCGCGCCTCAACGCACTCCAGAATGCCATGAAAGAGGTCGGATAATGGGAATCCAGGCAGCCGAAATCTCTGCGATCCTCAAGGAGCAGATCAAGAACTTTGGCCAGGACGCCGAAGTGAGCGAAGTGGGCCGCGTGCTCAGCGTGGGCGACGGGATCGCGCGCGTTTACGGGCTCGACAACATCCAGGCCGGCGAGATGGTCGAATTCCCCGGCGGGATTCGCGGCATGGCGCTGAACCTCGAGGCCGACAATGTGGGCGTGGTGATCTTCGGTTCCGACCGCGACATCAAGGAAGGCGACACCGTCAAGCGCACCAAGGCGATCGTGGACGTGCCCGCGGGCGATGCGCTGCTGGGCCGGGTCGTGGACGCGCTGGGCAACCCGATCGACGGCAAGGGGCCGGTCAAGACCAAGGAGCGCCGCATCGCCGACGTCAAGGCGCCGGGCATCATCCCGCGCAAATCGGTGCATGAGCCGATGGCCACCGGCCTCAAGTCGGTGGACGCGATGATCCCGATCGGCCGCGGCCAGCGCGAGCTGATCATCGGCGACCGCCAGACCGGCAAGACCGCGGTGGCGCTCGACACCATCCTGAACCAGAAGAGCTACAACGACGCCGCCGGCGACGACGAATCGAAGAAGCTCTACTGCATCTATGTGGCCGTGGGCCAGAAGCGCTCCACCGTGGCCCAGCTGGTCAAGAAGCTCGAAGAGGCCGGTGCGCTCGATTACACCATCGTCGTGGCCGCCACCGCTTCGGACCCGGCGCCGATGCAGTTCCTCGCGCCCTATGCCGCCACCGCCATGGCCGAGCATTTCCGCGACAATGGCCGCCACGCGCTGATCATCTACGATGACCTTTCCAAGCAGGCCGTGGCCTACCGGCAGATGTCGCTGCTGCTGCGCCGCCCGCCGGGGCGCGAAGCCTATCCGGGCGACGTGTTCTACCTGCACTCGCGCCTGCTGGAGCGTTCGGCCAAGCTCAACGAGGATTTCGGCGCCGGCTCGCTCACCGCGCTGCCGATCATCGAGACCCAGGGCGGCGACGTGTCGGCCTTCATCCCCACCAACGTGATCTCGATCACCGACGGGCAGATCTTCCTCGAGACCGAGCTTTTCTACCAGGGCATCCGCCCGGCGGTGAATACCGGCCTTTCGGTTTCGCGGGTGGGCTCCTCGGCCCAGACCAACGCCATGAAGTCGGTCGCGGGCCCGGTGAAGCTGGAGCTTGCCCAGTATCGCGAGATGGCGGCCTTTGCCCAGTTCGGCTCCGACCTCGACGCCGCCACGCAAGCGCTGCTCAACCGCGGCGCGCGGCTGACCGAGCTGATGAAGCAGCCGCAATATTCGCCGCTGACCAATGCCGAGATCGTCTGCGTGATCTATGCCGGCACCCACGGCTATCTCGATGGCATCGACGTGCGCGAGGTGGGCCGCTTCGAAGAGGGGCTGCTCAACCACCTGCGTTCGAACCACGCCGACCTGCTCGACTGGATCACCCGCGAAGACCCCAAGATCAAGGGCGAGGCCGAGGACAAGATCAAGGCCGCGCTGGACGAATTCGCCAGGGATTTCGCATAGGGATTCGCATAAGGAGACAGGCACATGCCTAGCCTCAAGGACCTGAAACTGCGGATCGAGTCGATCAAGTCGACCCGCAAGATCACCAAGGCGATGCAGATGGTCGCCGCGGCCAAGCTGCGCCGCGCCCAGGAGGCGGCCGAGATGAGCCGCCCCTATGCGGAGCGGTTCAACGCGGTGCTCGGCGGGCTCGCCGCCGCCGCCAGGGATGCGGGCGACGCGCCGAAGCTGCTCGCAGGCACCGGCTCCGATCAGGTGCATCTTCTGGTGGTGATGACCTCGGAGCGCGGCCTGTGCGGCGGCTTCAACTCGTCGATCGTGCGCATGGCGCGTGCGCGCATCGTCGAGCTTCAGGGCGCCGGCAAGAGTGTCAAGATCCTGACCATCGGCAAGAAGGGCCGCGAGCAGCTCAAGCGCGAATATGACGATCTGATGATCGACCATGTGGACCTTTCCGGGGTCAAGCGGCTGGGCTACGAAGACGCCCGCGCCGCCGCGCAGAACATCCTCGAGCGTTTCGAGGCGGGTGAGTTCGACGTGGCGACGATCTTCTTCAACCGCTTCCAGAGCGTGATCAGCCAGGTGCCGACCGCGACCCAGATCATCCCGGCTTCCTTCGAGGCCGGCGAGGGCGAGGGCGAGGGGGCGTCCGGGCCGGCCACCGTCTACGATTACGAGCCGGACGAGACCGTGATCCTCAGGGAGCTTCTGCCGCGCGGGGTTGCCACCCAGATCTTCTCGGCGCTCTTGGAAAACGCGGCCTCCGAACAGGGCGCGCGGATGAGCGCCATGGACAACGCTACCCGCAACGCGGGCGAGATGATCGACAAGCTCACCATCGAGTTCAACCGCTCCCGCCAGGCGGTCATCACCAACGAACTCATCGAAATCATTTCGGGCGCCGAGGCGCTCTAACCGAACCGGAGAAACGACATGGCAAAAGCGAAAGCGACCGGCAAGATCGCCCAGGTGATCGGCGCCGTTGTGGACGTTCAGTTCGAAGGGGAGCTCCCCGCCATTCTGGACGCTCTCGAGACCGACAATAACGGCAACCGGCTGGTGCTCGAAGTGGCCCAGCACCTCGGCGAGAACATCGTGCGCGCGGTGGCGATGGACGCCACCGAAGGCCTCGTGCGCGGCCAGGAAGTGACCGCGCTCGGCGAGCCGATCTCGGTGCCGGTGGGCAAGGCGACGCTGGGGCGCATCCTCAACGTGGTCGGCGACCCGGTGGACGAAAAGGGCCCGGTCAAGACCAAGGAGCGCCGCGCCATCCACCAGGAAGCGCCGGACTTCTCGGACCAGTCCACCGAATCGGAGATCCTCGTCACCGGCATCAAGGTGATCGACCTGCTCGCGCCCTACGCCAAGGGCGGCAAGATCGGCCTGTTCGGCGGCGCCGGCGTGGGCAAGACCGTGCTGATCATGGAGCTGATCAACAACATCGCCAAGGTGCATTCCGGGGTTTCGGTCTTTGCCGGTGTGGGTGAGCGGACCCGTGAGGGTAACGACCTTTACCACGAGATGATCGAATCCGGCGTGCTCAACCCGGACAATCTGGAAGAATCCAAGATCGCGCTGGTTTACGGCCAGATGAACGAGCCGCCCGGCGCCCGGATGCGCATCGCCCTTTCCGGCCTGACGCTCGCCGAGCAGTTCCGCGACGAGACCGGCGCCGACGTGCTGTTCTTCATCGACAACATCTTCCGCTTCACCCAGGCGGGCTCCGAGGTGTCGGCGCTGCTGGGCCGGATCCCCTCGGCGGTGGGCTACCAGCCGACGCTGGCTACCGACATGGGCGCGCTGCAGGAGCGGATCACCTCCACCAAGTCGGGCTCGATCACCTCGGTGCAGGCGATCTACGTGCCGGCCGACGACCTGACCGACCCGGCCCCGGCCACCTCCTTTGCCCACCTCGACGCCACCACCGTGCTTAGCCGCGCCATCTCGGAGCTGGGCATCTACCCGGCGGTGGACCCGCTCGACTCCACCTCGCGGCTTCTGGACCCGGCCATTGTCGGCGAGGAGCATTACAAGGTGGCGACCGACGTGCAGGAGATCCTCCAGCGTTACAAGTCGCTTCAGGACATCATCGCCATTCTCGGCATGGACGAACTCAGCGAAGAGGACAAGCTGGTCGTGGCCCGCGCCCGCAAGATCCAGCGCTTCCTGTCGCAGCCCTTCGACGTGGCCAAGGTGTTCACCGGCTCCGACGGGGTGCAGGTGCCGCTGGAAAAGACCATCGACAGCTTCAAGCGCGTGGTTGCCGGCGAGTTCGACCACCTGCCGGAAGCCGCCTTCTACATGGTCGGCGATATCGACGAGGTGATCGCCAAGGCCGAGAAGATGGCTGCCGACGCCGCCTAATTTCGCTTCAGGGAGGCCAGCATGGCTGACACGATGCAATTCGATCTGGTTTCGCCCGAGCGCAGCCTGGCTTCCATGGCCGCCACCGCGGTGCGCCTGCCGGGCGCCGAGGGCGACATGACCGCCATGCCCGACCACGCCCCGGTCATCACCACCCTGCGCCCCGGCGTGGTGCGGGTGGAGAGCCCCGAGGGCGAGGCGGAATTCATGGTCACCGGCGGCTTTGCCGAGATCAACGCCGCCGGCACCTCGGTGCTGGCCGAACGCGCCATGCCGGTGAGCGAGGTGACCTCGGAGATCCTCGACGAGATCGTGGCCGAAAACGCCCGCGCCCGCGAGGCGGCCAGCGGCGACGAGCACGACATGCTCTCCAAGGTCGCGGCCGAGCTTCTGGCCCTGGGCGAAGAGTTGGGCATATCGGTCAAGGGGATCGGCTGACTTCGCCGCATCCCGGCAACGGCCCTGCCAACCGGCGGGGCCTTTTGCTTTCGGGGCGCTGGCCCTGAGCCCCGCGCCTGCGATTTTTCGCAGAAAAATCGTGCCTCCGGCGGGAGTATTTCGGGAAAGATGAAAGGGTATGGTGCAACACATGGTTGCAACCTCTGTGGCGAGCGGTCATTCTGCGCTTGTCGTTGCGCCGGGTCGGCAGAGAGGATGCGGGATGCGGGTATTCAGGTCTTATCGGCTGGGTGTTGACCAGGGTTCGCAGGTGCTGTTTTCCGATTTCGAGCATGACGGCGAGATGTGGACCGGGAGCGGGCCGCGCGAATTTCGCCTCGCGATTGCCTTCTCCGGCCCGTTTGACAGGCCGCCCGTGGTGCATGTGGGCATGGCGATGTGGGATATCGACATCAGCGCCAATCAACGCGTTGACATCTGCGCCGAGAATATCACCGAGACCGGGTTTGATGCGGTGTTTCGCACCTGGGGCGATACCCGCGTGGCCCGGGTGCGCTGCGACTGGATCGCCATGGGCGAGGTGGCCGACGAGGAGGAGTGGCAGCTTTATTGAGGCGTTGTGCGGGTCAGGAGTAGGTGCCCTCGTAGAGCGGCTCCAGCCCGGCATGGTCGAACAGCGACGAGACCGAGGTGCCCGAGGAGATATTGAGGATCGCCTGGGCGAGGATCGGGGCGATCGGCACGATGCGGATCTTGCTTGCGCTGCGCACTTCGTCGGTGGGCTCGATCGAGTCGGTCAGCACCAGGCCTTTCATCGCCGATTGCTCGATCCGTTCGACCGCGGGCTGTGACATGACCCCGTGGGTGATATAGGCGTGGACCTCGCGGGCGCCCTCGGCCATGAGGGTTTCGGCGCCCTTGACCAGGGTGCCGGCGGTGTCGCAGATGTCGTCGATGATCACGCAGCACTTGCCGGTGACATCGCCGATCACGTTCATCTCCGCGACTTCGCCGGGCGCTTCGCGGCGCTTGTCGACGATGGCCAGCGGGGCGCCGATGCGCTTGGCCAGTTCGCGGGCGCGTCCGACCCCGCCCACATCGGGGGACACCACCATCAGGTCGTCGCGGCACTCCCTGAAATGTGTCATGATATCGAGGGCAAACAGGGGCGTTGCGTAGAGGTTGTCCACCGGGATGTCGAAGAAGCCCTGGATCTGGGCGGCGTGCAGGTCCATGGTCAGCACCCGGTCGATCCCGGCGCGGTCGATCAGGTTCGCCACCAGCTTGGCGCTGATCGGGGTGCGGGCCTTGGCCCGGCGGTCCTGGCGGGCATAGCCGAAATAGGGGATCACCGCGGTGATGCGCGCGGCCGAGGAGCGGCGCAGGGTATCGGCGATGATCAGCAGTTCCATCAGGTTGTCATTGGCGGGCTTGGAGGTGGGCTGGAGGATGAACATGTCCTCGCCGCGCACATTCTCGAAGATCTCGACGAAGATTTCGCCGTCGTTGAACCGCTCCACCCGCGCATCGACGAGGCTCAGCCGGGTGCCGGCGTGGAGGCTCATGCGCTTGATGATCGAAGTGGCGAGGGGGCGGTTGGCGTTGCCGGAAATCACTTTCGGCGCGTTTCGGCGGGGCATGGCAGCGGCTTTCCCGTGGTGGCTCGGTGGCCCCCGCTTAGCATTGTCGCCTGCATCTGCAAACAGGAAATTCGCCCGCGCGCGTGATTTGCTTCGCGCCTGCCTATCCGGCGCAGCAGGAGAGCGTGGCCACGTCCTTTTCAAAGGTCTGGGCGGCCAGTTTCAGCCCTTCGACATTGGTCAGATAGGGAAAGATCATCGCCCCCAACGCCTCGTATGTCATGCCCGAGGCGATCGCCATGGCGGCGGTCTGGATCGAATCGGCCCCCTCGGGGGCGAGGATATGCGCGCCCAGCAGGCGCTTGGTGTCGGCATCGGCGACGAGCTTGATCAGCCCGCGCGTGTCGCGCGCCGCCAGCGCCCGGGGCAGGTGGGTGAGCGGCAGCAGCGAGGTGGCCACGTCGTGCCCGGCGGCGCGGGCCCGGGCCTCGGTGAGGCCGACGCTGGCCACCTGCGGGTCGCTGAACACCACTGCGGGCATGGCGCTGTTGTCATAGCTGAGTCCGGCGCCGGTGACGGCATTGAGCGCGGCGATCTTCGCGCCATAGGCGGCCATGTAGACGAACTGGTCGCGCCCGGTCACATCGCCCGCCGCATAGATGCCGGGGCGGCTGGTCTGCATCTGCGCATCGGTGAGGATGCCGCCGCGCGAATCGGTCTCGATCCCGGCAGCGGCGAGGCCCAGCCGCTCGGTAGCGGGTACCCGGCCGGTGGCGAGCAGCAGGCGCTCGGCGGTGACGACGCGCGTTGCGCCGCCTTCGCGCGCGTGCAGCACCACCTGCCCGCCGGTCTCGGCCACCCGTTCATAGGCAAGGCCGCTGAGCACTTCTATCCCCTCATCGGCGAAACAGCCGGCGAGCGCGGCGCTGATTTCCGGCTCGGCCCCGGGCAGCAGGCCGTGGCGGGTGACGATGGTCACGCGCGCCCCGGCGCGGGCGAATATCTGCGCAAGCTCCACGCCGATGAAACCGCCGCCCATGACCATCAGCGAGCGGGGCAGGGCGGGGAGCGCCAGCGCGCTGGTGGAGTCGAGCCAGTCCACCCGGTCGAGCCCTTTGAGCGTCGGCACATGGGGGCGCGAGCCGGTGGCGATGAGCACCTTGGCCGCCGCGATGCGCTCGCCCGCCACCATCAGCGCGCCCCCCTCGCCAAACGAGGCAGCGCCTTCGCGGTAGCTGACCCGCGGGTGGCTGGGCAGCACGTCGGTATATTTGGCCGCACGCAGCTCCTCGACCAGCGCCTGCTTTTGCGCCACCATGGCGGGCCAGTCGGTCAGGCGCGCCTCGGCGGCGATCCCGTCAAAGCGGGTCGCCGCGCGCGCCACATGCAGGGGCTCGACCGCGCGGATCATCGCCTTGGACGGCACGCAGCCCACATTGACGCAGGTCCCGCCAATGGTGCCGTCTCCGATCAGCAGCACATTGGCCCCGGCCTCGGCGGCGGTGATGGCGGCGGAAAAGCCGGCCGACCCGGCCCCGATCACCGCCAGATCCACGCCGCCGGTGCCGCCCTTGCAACAATCCTTCATGGCCTCGCCCTTCCCACAGATGCCGGCTACGAGCCGCTTTCGGCCAGCACCGCCTCGTAGCCCGCGGCGGCGGAAGCGGCGGCGATGGCCTCGGGGGTGACGATGGCGTCGTCAAAGACCACCAGCGCGGTCCTGGTGTCGAGGTCGGTCTGCACCGACAGCACCCCTTCGACCGACTGCATCGCCGACTGGACGATATAGGGGCAGGAGGCGCAATACATGCCCGGCACGTCAAAGGTGACGGTCCGTTCGGCGGCGAAGGCCGGGGCGGACAGGGTGGCGAGGGTCAGGGCAAAGGCAGGCAGGAGTCGCATGGTGTTTCCTTTCACAGTCCGAGCAGGATGGGGGCGATGACGGGGGCGATTTCGCCCCAGAAGATCGCCAGCAGGATCAGGGCGGTCGAGACCCAGAGCGCGGTCTTGACCAGGCGGTTCGGGAGGGGCCGCGCGCAGGCGGCTCCCTCCGCGCAGGGCGCGGGCCTGCGATAGACCATCCAGAAGCCATAGCCGAGCAATCCCAGGGTGACGGTGATGAAGACCGGCTTGTAAGGCGCCAGCGCGGTCAGATTGCCGATCCAGGCGCCCGAGACCCCGAGGCTGAACAGGATCAGCGGGATGATGCAGCAGGAACTGGCCGCCAGAGCGCCAAGCACGCCCCCGGCGGCAATCATCCGGGCCTTGCGGTCCTCGCGGGCCGGATCGCTCTCCTGCGCCAATGTATCGGTGGTATCGCTCATGGGGCACCTCATCTGTTCGATGGGTCTTCATGCCCCCTGTAGCGACTACAGAAGCAAGGCCTTTCGAGCCCCCGGCCGATCACGAAACCGCGAGCAGCACAGATCGGACAACCCGCACCGGCCCTGACCGGCTGCCCGAAGGGCTGGCATCGACTGTCCGCATGGGGATCCTGACAAGGGGATTCTGGTCGGAGTGAGAGGATTCGAACCTCCGGCCCCTGCCTCCCGAAGACAGTGCTCTACCAGGCTGAGCTACACTCCGACGCTCGCCGCTGAGATAGACCCGCTGGCGGCGATAGGCAAGCCGATTCTTTGCCTTTTCAGCGGCCTGCCGGGATTTTGCTGCGGCGGCCCACGCGCCTTCCGGGCCCGCTACAGGCTCGCCTCCAGCGCGGCCACGATTGCGTCGCCCATCTCGCTGGTGCTGGCGGGGGCCTCACCCTCGGCCTGCATCAGATCGGGCGTGCGCACCCCGTCGGCCAGCACCTTCTCCACGGCGCGCTCCAGCCGACCCGCCTCGGCCCCCGCGTCGAAGGAATAGCGCAGCGCCATGGCGAAACTGAGGATGCAGGCGATCGGGTTGGCCTTGCCCTGCCCGGCAATGTCGGGCGCGCTGCCATGCACCGGCTCGTAAAGCGCCCTGGGCCGACCGTTCGCCATCGGCGCGCCGAGCGACGCGCTGGGCAGCATCCCGAGGCTGCCGGTCAGCATCGCCGCCACATCCGAGAGCAGGTCGCCAAACAGGTTGTCGGTCACGATCACGTCAAACTGCCTGGGCGCGCGCACCAGCTGCATGCCGCCATTATCCGCATACATGTGGCTGACCTCTACCTCCGGGTAATCGGCGGCCACCTCGTTGACCACCTCGCGCCACAGAATGCCGCTCTCCATCACATTGGCCTTTTCCATCGAGCACAGACGCTTGTCGCGCTTCATCGCCAGTTCAAAGGCCGCGCGGGCGACCCGCGCAATCTCGCTCTCGGTATAGCGCTGGGTGTTGAGGCCCACGCGCTCGCCGCCCTCTTCGAAAATCCCCCGCGGCTCGCCGAAATAGATCCCCGAAGTCAGCTCGCGCACGATCATGATGTCGAGCCCGGCCACCACCTCGCGCTTGAGCGAAGAGAAATCGGCGAGCGCGTCAAAGCATTGCGCGGGCCTGAGATTGGCAAACAGATCCATCTCCTTGCGCAGGCGCAAAAGCCCGCGCTCGGGCTTCACCGAGAAGTCGAGATCGTCATAGGCCGGCCCGCCCACGGCGCCCAGCAGCACCGCATCCACCGCCTGTGCCCGCGCCATGGTCTCGTCGGTCAGCGGCACGCCATGCGCGTCATGGGCCGCACCGCCCACCAGGCCTTCCTCCACCTCGAAAACCAGCCCCCGCCGATCGCCGAACCAGTCGATGATCTTCTTGACCTCGGCCATGACCTCGGGGCCGATGCCGTCGCCGGCGAGAATGAGAAGAGACGGATTGGACATGCTGACTTCCTCGGCTGAAACTCCCCCTGCCACTAGCCCGCCC
>JALWTH010000259.1 GCA_027082975.1 Paracoccaceae bacterium
CCCTCGCGGATGGTCCAGGCGCGCGCCTCCTTGGGGCCGACGGTGAAATAGGTGATCAGGTGCAAGAGCCGGTAGCCGGCGCGGATGAGGCGGTCGAGCCCGGCTTCCTCGAGCCCCATTTCGGCGAGAAACATCTGCTGCTCGTCGGGCTCGAGCTGGCTGATTTCCTCTTCGATCCTGGCCGAGATCACCACCGAGGCATTGCCCTCGGCCGCGGCAAATTCGGCCACCGCGCGGGCATGTTCGTTGCCGCTCGCCGCATCTTCCTCGCCCACATTGCAGACGTAAAGCACCTTCTTGGTGGTCAGAAGCTGGAGGTTCTTCCAGGCCTTCCTGTCCTCGTCGTCCACCTCGACCGTGCGCGCCGGGCGGCCCTCTTCGAGCGCGGCCAGCGCCGCCTTCATCAGCCGTTCCTGCTGGATCGCCTCCTTGTCGCCCCCGCGCAGCTTGCGGGTGATGCTCTGCAGGCGCCGCTCGAGGCTCTCCATGTCGGCGAGCATCAGCTCGGTCTCGATGATGCGCGCGTCTTCCACCGGGTCCACGCGGCCCTCCACGTGGGTTACGTCCCCATCCTCGAAGCAGCGCAGCACATGGGCGATGGCATCGACCTCGCGGATATTGGCAAGGAACTGGTTGCCCAGCCCCTCGCCCTTGCTTGCGCCCTTTACGAGACCCGCAATATCGACAAAGGTCATGCGTGTGGGGATGGTTTCCTTTGAGCCCGCGATTTCGGCGAGCTTGTCGAGACGGGCATCCGGCACCGCCACCTCGCCCACATTGGGCTCGATGGTGCAAAAGGGGAAATTGGCCGCCTGCGCCGCGGCGGTCCTGGTCAGCGCGTTGAAAAGGGTGGACTTGCCCACATTCGGCAGCCCGACGATACCCATCCTGAAGCCCATCCGGCCCTCCTGAAACTGTTGGCGACTTCTAGGCGAGGGGGGCGCGGGCTGCAAGGGGGGGAGCCTCCGGCGGGAGTATTGGGGGAAAGATGAAAGGGCGATTGCGGTGGTGGTGCGGCGGGCCTATCATGGCGCGAACGGCTCTGGAGGGGAGGGATCATGGCACGCGAACTGACACTGCGCCGGCGCGCGGCGCGCGCGGGCGAGGCGAAATCGGCGGTGCTGTTCCTGCATGGTTATGGGGCCGACGGGGCGGATCTGCTGGGGCTTGCGGAGCCCCTGGGCGCATATATGCCCGACACGGTTTTCCTCGCCCCGGACGCGCCGGAGAGATGTGCGGGCAACCCGATGGGCTATCAGTGGTTCTGCATTCCGTGGCTGGATGGCTGCGCCGAGGAGGCCGCGGCCGAGGGGCTGGCGCGGGCGGTCGAAGACGTGGATGCGCTGGTCGGTCGCGTACTTGAAGAAGAGGGTGTAAGTGCCGACAAACTCGTCGTTTTCGGCTTTTCGCAGGGGACGATGATGGCGCTGCATGTATTGCCCGCGCGCGCCGAGCCGGTGGCCGGGATCGTGGCCTGTTCGGGGCGTCTGCTGGAGCCGGAAAGCCTTGGCCAAAGGGTGCGGGTGCGCCCGCCGGTGCTGCTGTTGCATGGCGACCGGGACGAGATGGTGCCGATCCGCTATTTCCGCGAGGCGGGCGAGGCGCTGCAGGCGGCGGGTTTCGAGGTCTTTGCCCATGTGATGCAGGGCACCGGCCACGGCATCGCCCCGGACGGGCTGTCGGTGGCGCTGGCCTTCATGGCCGAGCGGCTGGGGATAGAGCTGCCGGAGGCCGGCGCGAAGGGGCGCTGATCGGCGGTATCGATCGGAGCATTCGAGACATTTGCCATCGCCCGGGCCGTGTCGCTCTGCCGTCGGTGGGGGGGCTGCTTGCGGTATTGCGGGGGCGATGGGTGGCGCCGGTGGCGCCTGGGGCGACGGATTGGCCGCAGGCGGGCGTATCATTTCCGCAAACGAGCTGCATCGGCGCGGGATGCGCGATGCGCGGGTCTTGCCGCATGTGCCGTGTTTCGCGGCCATGAACGGTGCTGACAATTTATTGAGAAAGGATATGAGATGAAGAAGATGAAGAACATGGCAACTGTTTCAGTCGTCCTTGCCGCTCTTGCTGCTTCTGTCGGCCTGGCCGCCCCCGCCCGGGCCCATCCGCAGGTGATGCTGGGCAGCCGCGAGGTCGGCTATCTCTCGGATCACGACACGATCGAGGTCGATACGAGGTGGGTATTTCGCGAGATCCGGTTGTGCGTTTACCGCCATGCGGTGGAGTTTCGCGATCTCGACGTGGTCTTTGCCAATGGCGCCCGTCAGGATGTGCCGGTGCGCCGGGTGATCCCGAAAGGGGAATGTACCCGCTGGATCGACCTGAACGGGACCGCGCGCCGGATCGACAAGGTGCGGATGTATTACGCGACTTTCGCGATCAGTGCCCCGCGGGCGCAGGTCAGGCTGTTTGCGCGCTGAACGGTCGGGCGGGGCGCTGCCGCTGCGCCGCTGTGCCGAGGTGCCGCCCCGTCTCTCTGCCGCTCCGCCATTCTGCCGCCCAGCCGCCGGGACGTGGCGTCACCGCTGCGCTCGGTTGCGCTGAAAACGCCCTCCTGCTAGCCCTGTGACAAAGCCAACATGGGGCGCAGGAGGGTATCATGGAGATCGGCAGGGATATGGCAATCGTCGTCTCGGGGGGCGCTTCCGGGCTCGGGGCGGCGGTGGCGCGGGCCTTTGCTCAGGCGGGGGCGCGGGTCGGGATCTTCGACCTCGACGAAGAGGGCGGCAAGGCCCTGGCGGCCGAGATCGGCGGCGCCTTTGCGCCGGTGGATGTGGCCGATCCGGTCTCGGTGGCGGCGGGCTTCAGGGCGCTGCGCGCGGCGCATGGCCAAGAGCGGGTGATGGTGAACTGCGCCGGGATCGGCCCGGCGGCCAAGACCGTGAGCAAGGGCGTGGCCCATGACGCGCTGCTGTTCGAGAAGGTGATTCATGTGAATCTGCTGGGCAGTTTCAACTGCGCAAGCCAGGCCGCGGCGGGGATGGTCGCGGCCGAGCCCCTCGGGGCGGATGGCGCGCGCGGGGTGATCGTCAACACCGCCTCGGTCGCCGCCTATGAGGGGCAGGTGGGGCAGGTGGCCTATGCCGCCTCCAAGGGCGGGATCGTCGGCATGACCCTGCCCATGGCGCGCGATCTGGCGCGCGACGGGGTGCGGGTGGTGACGATCGCGCCGGGCCTGTTCAGGACCCCGCTGCTCGAGGGTCTGCCGCAGGAAGTGCAGGACAGCCTCGGCGCGCAGGTGCCGTTTCCTTCGCGGCTGGGGGAGGCGGGGGAATTTGCCGCGCTGGTGCGCCATATCGTCGAGAATCCGATGCTCAATGGCGAGGTGATCCGGCTCGACGGGGCGATTCGCATGGCGCCGCGCTGAGCGGGCGGGGCGATTTTCTGCGAAAATCGGTGTGTCGGCCGGGGATACGATTTTTCTGCGAAAAATCGCGGCGCGGGCGGCGGCGGCTCATGCGGGCTTGGGAAAACCGGTTGCGCGTGCTAGGGGCGGGGCATGACGGATTCTGACGATCTCGCCGCTGCCGCGCGCCTGTCGGTCGCGCCGATGATGGGCTGGAGCGACCGCCATTGTCGGTATTTCCACCGGCGGATGTCGGCGCGCGCGCTGCTTTATACCGAGATGGTGGCGGCTTCGGCGCTGGTGCGCGGGGGCGCGCTGCGCCTGCTGGCTTTCGATCCGGGCGAGCAGCCGGTGGCGGTGCAGCTGGGGGGCGCCGATCCGCGGGAGCTGGGCGAGGCCACGCGCCTGTGCGTTAAGCGGGGCTATCGCGAGGTCAATCTCAATGTCGGCTGCCCGTCGGACCGGGTGCAGTCCGGGGCCTTTGGCGCGGTGCTGATGAAGGAGCCCGGGCTGGTCGCCGAATGTGTCGCCGCCATGAGGGAGGCCGCCCAAGGCGTTGAAATCACGGTGAAATGCCGTATCGGCGTTGACGATCAGGAGCCGCGCGAGGTGCTGCCGGCTTTTATCGGGGCGGTTCAGGCGGCGGGGGTGCGGCGGCTCACGATCCATGCCCGCAAGGCCTGGCTCCAGGGGCTCAGCCCGAAACAGAACCGGGACGTGCCGCCGCTGGATTATCCGCTGGTGCGGGAGATGAAGGCGGCCTTTGCGGCGCTGCATGTTTCGCTCAATGGCGGCGTTGGCAGT
>JALWTH010000260.1 GCA_027082975.1 Paracoccaceae bacterium
AAAGCTGGGTGCTGGACGGCGCCCGGCTCGAATACCGCCTGTGGGTCGCCTCGGCGCGCTGGCAGGCGCGCGACGAGGCGCTGGAGATGAACCGGCTGGCCCAGTGGACCCTGTGCAATCTGGCCCTGCGCGCTCTGCCGGAAACCCGCCCCGAAGGGGTAACGGCGCAGAAGATCGACCGGGTGGCCCTGCACCTGCCCGCCACGCCGCAGGAGCAGTGGGTGCGCATGGAGGTGACGCTGGGCATCTGCGCCTATCCCGGCGGGGCGGGCGCGGGGGAGGGGCAGGAGTAACGAGGCGCCTGTCAGGGCAGGGTGAACTGGTCGAGGCAGGTGCGGAGAAACCTTTCTGTTTTCGTGTGCTTCTGATCTGACCACTGATTTTTCGTTTCTGTCAGGAATGTATCAAAATCTTCGAGCAGATCTGCGAATATCGGGTGAATGTCTGACAATTGACCGGTGGTCCTGTCCACCTGCATCCCAGAGAAAAAGAACTGGACCATCTCTTCTGTCCTGGCGTTGCGTTGGCGGAAACGGCGATATAATCCCGGGTCAAGCGTTTCGAGGAAAATGGCTGCAATCACGATTGTTGGGCGCGTTGGGTGCGCGCTGACAAAGTCGTAGGGCAGCAGGGCGCAGCGGGTCAGGATGCGTTCGATGTCGCGCAGGGTCAGGCGCGGGAGGATCGCGGGCAGGGTGCAGAATTCTTCAACATATTTTGCCAGCCCTAACTCAACGCCTACCTTCCCAGCCGATTCCTCCAGATACTTTATCGCATCCGGCTGCTCGCCCTCGGGGCTCAGCCGCATGGTGATCTGGAAGAACTTCTGCAGGTATTTCGCCGCGTCGATCCCCGCGCCATAGCGGGCGCGCACGCTGTTTTCCAGCGCGGGCAGGTGGGTGCCCAGCACGAAATGCACGCCGGGGACGGCGAAGAAATGCTTGATGACTTCCAGCAGCGACAGCGCGTAGTCGGGGCGGCAGCGGTCGAGCTCGTCGATGACGATGATCAGTTTGCGCGTGGGGGTGCCCTGCTCGTCCGGTTCGGTCAGCGTGGTGAGGGCATTGCGGAATTCCTGCATCGCTGTGCGGCGGCCTTGCTCGCGGGTCCAGAAAGCGTCAATTGCCTTCTCTGTCTCCTTGGATGCTGCGTCGATCGTGACTTCGACGAATTTCTCGCTACCTTTTTCGACAACCTTCCCGACAATTTCAGTCGCCCCATGTGTTGCGACGGCAAGGCTGACGCGGGCAAGGGAGGGAACGGCTTTCTTGACGCCCTCCCAGGCCATCTTCCTCATCTTGGCAAGCTTGCTCTCGTCCTTTTCGATCCGCTCCCCGATCGCCCCCACCAGCGAGATCAGCGGATCGTCCATGTAGTCGTGCCTGAAGGCGTCGAAATAGACCGGCAGATCGGTGTCGCCCTTGCGCTTGAGGTGCTCGCCCACCCAGCATTTCAGGAAAACCGTCTTGCCGCTGCCCCAGGCGCCATCGAGGGCGATGACCAGCGGATCGTCGATCCTGCCCACGAGCTCGGACAGGCGCTCGCCGTCCTTCTTGCGGTTCAGCAGGTCGTGGTCGTCAAAGCCGTCTTCATACAGCCTGATTTCCGGCTCGGGGATGTGAATGTGCATTTGGGGTTCCGTCAATGGGGCCGTGTCCTGTAGAGGATACCACCATGCGCCACGCGCTTCCATATGCGCGCCCCGGGCAGGTGGTGGGGCTGTTGGGCGGGTCGTTCGATCCGGCCCATGCGGGGCATGTGCATGTGAGCCGCGAGGCGCTCAGGCGCTTTGGGCTGGATCGGGTCTGGTGGCTGGTCAGCCCCGGCAATCCGCTGAAGGCGCGCCCCCCCGCGCCCATGGGCGAGCGGCTGGCGCGGGCGCGGGCGGTGATGCGTCATCCGCGTATCCTCGTCACCGATGTCGAGGCGCGCCTGGGCACCCGCTACACCGCCGATACCATCGCCCGGCTGCAGGCGCTTTATCCGGGCGTGCGCTTCGTCTGGCTGATGGGGGCGGACAATCTGGCGCAGTTTCACCGCTGGGAGGATTGGCGCGGGATCATGGCGCGGGTGCCGGTCGGCGTGCTGGCGCGCCCCGGGGCGCGCGGCGCGGCGCGGGATTCGAAGGCGGCCAGGGTCATGCGGCGGGCGCGGCTGAGGGGGCGCGCGGCGCGGCTTCTGGCGCGTGCCGATCCCCCGGCCTGGTGCCTGGTCAACCTGCCGATGCGCGCGCATTCCTCCAGCGCCATTCGCGCACGGGGCGAGTGGTAACCCTTCGGCGCTCCCATAGCGGGTGAGGCGCCCGCCAATAGCCCGCCAATAGCCCGGAGAAACGCTTGGGGAAACACTCTTTTTCCAGGATCGGGGCTTGCCGACCCCATAGGTCAGGGAAGCCTTACTTGCCCGGCATGGGGCACATGGTTAAGGTTTTTCCATGACGAGGGGTATTTCGAGACGCGCATTTCTGGAAGGGATGTCACTGGGGGGGCTGTCCTCGCTGGCAGCGGCGCGCGCGTTTGCCGGCGCACCCCTGACTTCGCCCCGCCCGGTGCCGCGGGCGCCGGGGATTGCGGGCGCCGGGCTGGCCGCCGGCCCGCCCGCCAGCCTGCCCGCCGACCTGATCGCCGAAGCCCAGCTGGGCGGCAAGGTCGCCTATGTGGTCGCCGACGGGCGGACCGGCGAAGTGCTCGAAAGCCTGAACCCGCTCCTGCCCATGCCCCCGGCCTCGGTCGCCAAGGTCGCCACCGCCACCTATGCGCTGGAAACGCTGGGGGCCGAGTTCCGCTTCGCTACCCGGCTGATCGCCACCGGCCCGCTGGAGGGCGGCCGCCTTCGGGGCGATCTGGTGCTGGCGGGGGGGGGTGATCCGATGCTCGACACCGACGCGCTCGCCGACATGGCCCGCGCGCTCAAGGCCACCGGGCTCAGAGAGATCACCGGCCGCTTCCTCGTCTGGGCCGGCTCGCTGCCCTACCAGAAGTCGATCGACCCCGCCCAGCCCGACCAGGTCGGCTACAACCCGGCAGTTTCGGGGCTGAACCTGAATTTCAACCGGGTCTATTTCGAGTGGAAGCGCAACTCCGGCGGCTATGCCGTCTCGATGGATGCGCGCAGCGAGAAATACCGCCCCGAAGTGACCATCGCCCGGATACGCGTGGTCGAGCGCACGAGCCCGGTCTATACCTACCGCCAGGACGGCACCATCGACCGCTGGACGGTCGCCCGCGCCGCCCTTGGCGAAGGCGGCGGGCGCTGGCTGCCGGTGCGCCGGCCCGACCTCTATGCGGGCGAGGTGTTCCAGTGGCTGGCGCGCGCCCACGGGATCGCCCTGCCAAAGCCGCAGGAGACCGACCAGCCGCCGCAAGGGGCGGTGCTCGCCGAACACCAGAGCCCGGCGCTTTCGACCATCCTGCGGCTGATGCTGAAATATTCGACCAACCTCACCGCCGAAACCATCGGCCTCACCGCGACCCGCGCCCGCGGCCACAGCCCCGCCACGCTGAAGCAATCCGCCGCGGCGATGAACGACTGGCTCAAGGGAAACCTGGCCATGCGCCACGCGAAAATGACCGACCATAGCGGGCTTTCGGACCGCTCCCGCCTGTCGGCCAGCGACATGGTCAAGGCGCTGCTGCGCGCCGACAGCCGCCTGCATCCGCTGCTCAAGGAGGTGGTGCCGCTGGACGGCGAAGGGCGCAAGGCCCCGCAGGCCCCCTACCGGATCCACGCCAAGACCGGCTCGCTGAACTTCGTCTCCAGCCTCGCCGGCTATGTGGAGGGCGCCGACGGCCGCCCGCTGACCTTTGCCATCTTTACCGGCGACCTGAAACGGCGCGCCGCGATCCCGCGCGCCCAGCGCGAACGCCCCCAGGGCGCGCGCGGCTGGGCACGGCGTGCGCGCTGGCTGCAACACCGCCTGATCGCCCGCTGGACACAGCGCTTCGCGGCATAGGGCCACGCAGCAGCGACCCCGCCAGGCCGCTCGGCCGCACAGCCACACAGCCACACAGCCCCCCACCGCACGCCCGCTTTCGCCCCCGTTAACCTTTTGCCGCCATAACCGTCCCCGGTCGACCACCGGGGCAAAACCCCACCAGACAACGGGCCGGGCGACAACCCGGCGAGCATCGAGAAGCAG
>JALWTH010000261.1 GCA_027082975.1 Paracoccaceae bacterium
GCCACCGGCAGCGGCCAGTCCGGCAGCGCCTGCTCGCCCGCGGCCCCGAGCGTGGCGGCAAAGGCCGCCCCCTGGGCGCGCGTCTCCGCGGCCCGCTCGGCCCCCGGCGCCAGGGCCCGCGCCAGGTCGGCCAGCTCGGCACGCGCCGCATCGTCCGCCGCCCGCCAGCTTGCGGCGAGAAGGATCGCGTCATTGCGCCCGGCGCCGTGAGCCAGGATGTCCTCGAGCCAGGCCCTCAGTCCTTGCGCATCCCGTATCCGCCCCGCCGCCACCAGCGCCTCCAGCCCGTGCGAGAAGGCAAAGCCGCCGGTGGGAAAGGCCGGCGAGAGCCAGCGGGCGAGGGTGAGCAGGGCCGCGGGCCGCATCAACCGCCGTGCCCATGGCCGTGCCCGTGATCGTGGCCATGAATGCGCCCGTGGCCATAGGCGCCGCCCTCGGGGGTGAAGGGCGCGCTGATCTCGCATATCCCGGCGCCGAGCCGCTCCAGCATGTCACGCAACACATGGTCGCGCCGGATCAGGAGCCGCTCCGGCTCGATCTGACAGGGCGTGTGCCGATTGCCGATATGCCAGGCGAGGCGGGCCAGATCGCCGGTGATCTCGAAAAGCGGCTCCTCGGCGGCAATCACCTCGATCAGCCGCCCGTCGGCCAGCTCCAGCGCATCGCCATGACCGAGCGAGACGGTCTCGGGCAAATCCACCAGAAAGGCCTCGCCCTGCACGCTCACCAGCCGCCTGCGCCGCAGAAAACGCTCCTCATAGCTGAGCGTCACAAGGTCATGGGCCCCCGACCATTGGCCGGCGCGGCGCAGGATATGTGCGGTGGGGAGGGTCATATGTGGCGCCAACCAAAGGGCAGCGACCGACCGCGGGGGGGCGTGAAGCGCCCGCCCGGGGGGGCGGTCGGGCGCTGCCCGGCGATGCCGGGCAAAGGGGTGGTTATGGGAGAGGGGGCGGACATCAGCCGGAACCCATGGATTTGGTGAACCCTCCGAGAACACCCCCGATGAAATCTCCAATTCCCGCATAGGAGCGGCCTTCCTTGGAAACTGCCTTCACCGCCTTGCCCATGGTCTCCTTGTTGCCAACCGGAGAGGGCTGGTTCAGGAGAGATAACCCGTAAGCGGTCAGGACCGGAGCGTTTAAAGCCCCAGTCATCCCGACAAACTTAACGAACTCTCTGGCGCGAATGATACCTTCATCCAGCAACCACTGGACAGAAAGATCGAAGAAAGCCTCGTATTCCGGTTCCAGACCCAGATCATCAAACGACAAGTCGCTCTCTGTAAACCCGGTATCCATCAGTATTGACAGAATCCGCGCGACGACCAATTCTGACTTCTCCATGTTGTTCATGAATCCCGCCCCTCAATACATGAAATACCGTTGCGCCATGGGCAGCACCTCGGCGGGCTCGCAGGTCAGGAGCTCTCCGTCGGCGCGCACCTCATAGGTCTCCGGGTCCACCTCGATCACCGGCAGGGCGTCGTTGAGCACCATGTCGCGCTTGCCGATGCCGCGCGTGCCCTTCACGGCCACGGTTTTCCTTGCCAGCCCGAGCCGCTCGCCGATCCCGTCCGCCTGCGCCGCCGCCGAGACGAAGCTCACCGCCGAAGCCTCCACCGCCCGGCCAAGTGCGCCGAACATGGGGCGCGAATATACCGGCTGGGGGGTGGGGATCGAGGCATTCGGATCGCCCATCTGGCTCATGGCTATGCTGCCGCCGATCAGCACCATGTCGGGCTTCACCCCGAAAAAGGCCGGGGACCACAGCACCAGATCGGCGCGCTTGCCTTCCTCCACGCTGCCGATCTCGTGGGCCAGCCCGTGGGCAATCGCCGGGTTGATGGTGTATTTGGCGATATAGCGGCGCACGCGCAGATTGTCGTTATCGCCGCTCTCTTCGGGCAGGCGCCCGCGCTGGAGCTTCATCTTGTGCGCACTCTGCCAGGTGCGGATGATCACCTCGCCCACCCGCCCCATGGCCTGGCTGTCCGACGCGATGATGGAAAAGGCCCCCATGTCGTGCAGGATGTCCTCGGCGGCGATGGTCTCGCGCCGGATCCGGCTTTCGGCAAAGGCGATATCCTCGGGGATCGACTTGTCGAGATGGTGGCAGACCATCAGCATGTCCAGATGCTCTTCGAGCGTGTTCACGGTGTAGGGGCGCGTGGGGTTGGTGGAAGCGGGCAGCACGTTGGGCTCGCCCGCCAGCCGGATGATGTCGGGCGCGTGCCCGCCGCCCGCGCCCTCGGTATGAAAGGCATGGATGGTGCGGCCCCTGAAGGCGGCAATGGTGGTCTCGACGAAACCGCTTTCATTGAGCGTGTCGGTGTGGATCATCACCTGCACGTCCGCCGCATCGGCCACCCGCAGGCAATTGTCGATCGCCGCCGGCGTGGTGCCCCAGTCCTCGTGCAGCTTCAGTGCCGCCGCGCCGCCGGCGACCTGCTCTTCGAGCGCCGCCGGCAAGCTGGCATTGCCCTTGCCGGCAAAGGCGAAGTTCATCGGCAAGCCATCGACCGCCTGAAGCATCCGACCGATATGCCAGGGGCCGGGGGTGCAGGTGGTGGCGAGCGTGCCATGGGCCGGGCCGGTACCGCCCCCGAGCATGGTGGTGAGGCCCGAATGCAGCGCGTCATCGACCTGCTGCGGGCAAATGAAATGGATATGGCTGTCAAAGCCCCCAGCGGTCAGGATCCTGCCCTCGCCGGCGATCGCCTCGGTGCCGGGGCCGATGACGATATCCACCCCGGGCTGGGTGTCCGGGTTGCCGGCCTTGCCGATCCTCGCGATGCGCCCGTCCCTGAGCCCGACATCGGCCTTGTAAATGCCGCTGTGATCGACGATCAGCGCATTGGTGATGACGGTATCCACCGCGCCTTCGGCCCGGCTCGCCTGGCTCTGACCCATCCCGTCGCGGATCACCTTGCCACCGCCGAACTTCACCTCCTCGCCATAGGTGGTCAGATCGCGCTCCACCTCGATGATCAGATCGGTATCGGCCAGACGGACCCTGTCGCCGGTGGTCGGACCATACATGGCGGCATATTCGGGGCGGGAAATCCTCGTCGTCATCACAAATCCCCCATTACCTGCCCGTTGAAGCCAAATACCCGCCGCGCGCCGGCAAAGGCCACCAGCCGCACCTCGCGCCTTTGCCCCGGCTCGAAGCGCACCGCCGTGCCGGCGGGAATGTCCAGCCGCATCCCGCGCGCCGCTTCCCGGTCAAAATCCAGCGCCGCATTGGCCTCGGCAAAGTGAAAATGACTGCCCACCTGCACCGGCCGGTCGCCGCGATTGGCCACTTCCAGCACCAGCGACTCGCGCCCGCCATTCAGCTCGATCTCCCCATCCGCAGGGAACAGCTCTCCCGGTATCATCTCGCCCCTTTCATCTTTCCGTAAATACTCCCGCCGGAGGCCCGATTTTTCTGCGAAAAATCGCCCCCCCTCACCCGCGAATCGGCTGATGCACCGTCACCAGCTTGGTGCCGTCGGGAAAGGTCGCCTCCACCTGCACGTCATGGATCATCTCCGCCACCCCCTCCATGCAATCGGCGCGCCGCACCACATGGGCGCCCGCTTCCATCAGCTCGGCGACCGTGCGCCCCTCGCGCGCGCCCTCGACCACGAAATCGGTGATCAGGGCGACCGCCTCGGGGTGGTTGAGCTTGACTCCGCGCTCCAGCCGGCCCCGCGCCACCATCGCCGCGAGGCTCACCAGCAGCTTGTCCTTCTCCCTCGGTGTCAGGTTCATGTCCTCTCCCTATCTGCCTCCCCTGTCTCACACCTGCCAGACCCGGGGCACGGCGCCCCCGGGCAGGCCTTCGAGCAGCCGCCCGAGCGCGGCCTTGAGCGGTCGCAAGTCCCGAGCCATGAGCCGCACCACGAGCCGCCCCTCCCAGGCCGAGGCCGCCGCGCGCAGCCCCCCGCCGCCAGACGCGCCCGGCAACAGCGCGCGCACCGGCTCCAGGAGCGCTTCGGCCTGGGGCGCCACCAGCACCAGCACCGCCAGTGCCCGCGCCCCGTCGAGCAGCCCCGCGCGCGGCGCCACTGTGCCAATATCGCCCGTGAGCCGCAAGGCCTCGGCATGGATGAGCCGGCCCGCGCGCGGGGC
>JALWTH010000262.1 GCA_027082975.1 Paracoccaceae bacterium
CCCACGCTCAGCCCCTGGGCGGCGGCATGGCCAATACCTTCCTCGCCGCCCAGGGGCTGAGCGTGGGCAAGTCGCTCTGCGAGCACGACATGGCCGAAACCGCCCGCGAGATCCTCGAAAAGGCCGAGGCGGCGGGCTGCGAGATCATCCTGCCCGGCGATATCGTGGTGGCGCGCGAATTTCGCGAAAATGCGCCCCACGAGGTGGTCGCGGCCGATGCCTGCCCCGCCGATGCGATGATCCTCGATGCGGGCCCCGAGACGGTGGCGCGGATCAAGGCCACGCTTGCGGGGGCGAAAACCGTGGTGATGAACGGCCCGCTCGGGGTGTTCGAGATGAAGCCGTTCGAGGCCGCGACCTTCGCCATGGTAGACGAGATCGCCCGGCTCACCGGCGCCGGACAGCTGGTCTCGGTCGCCGGCGGCGGCGACACGGTGGCGGCGATCAATGCTTCGGGGCACGGCGGCGACTTCTCCTACATCTCCACCGCCGGCGGCGCCTTCCTCGAATGGATGGAGGGCAAGGTGCTGCCCGGCGTGGCCGCGCTGGAGGGATAGGCAATATGCCGCAATCGCCCTGCCAGCGCCGGCAGATGACATGAGGCCCTCCTGGAGCAGGTTTCTTCGCTCTTCCGGGGGCGAAGGGCCTGTTCCTCAGCCGTCTTCCCCGCCCTTGCGAGACCGAGGCTCTGGGCCCATCAAGGTTTGCGGGAACGGCCCATCACTTTTCCGGAAAACTGGAAAACCGGAAAACCAGAAAACTGGAAAACCGGAAAATTGGTATATTGCTGAAAACACTGCGTTTTCCGGCCTGCAAATGCGAATGAACGAATGCCGGCATCGCTGCTCGCCACTGCCGAAAAAGGGGATTCCCCTCGCCCAAGCCCTGTGTCATACTGCAGCCAGCGCCCCGAGAGGCGCGGCCAGAGGCAGGCACAGGCAGACAGAAGCATACAAGAACAGACATATCGGGCACTGACATGACCAATCCCAACAGGCAGGGCGGCTTTGGCGGCGTGATCTATTTCATCGTCGCCTTCTGCCTCGGGCTCTATTTCACCTTCGCCTCGGTGCAGGGCGATTACGGGCTGTTTCGCCGGGTGCAGATCCGGGCCGAACTGCGCGATCTGACCGCCGAGCGCGATGCGCTGGCGGCCGAAATCGCCGCGCTTTCCAACAAGACCCTGCGCCTTTCGGACGATTATCTCGACCTCGACCTGCTCGACGAACAGGCCCGCGACGTGCTCGGCTATATCCGCCCCGACGAGGTGGTGATCCGCTGAGACGGACCTTTCCGAAAATTTCTGTCGCACTTTCCCGGCAAAACGGCTATTATATAGTTTAACATTAAACTATATGCAGCGGCACGGGAGCCATCCCCATGGCAAAGACAAAATCAACCCCAAAAACAAACACTTCCGGCGAAGAACTTCGCGCCTTCTACCGCCAGATGCTGCTGATCCGCCGATTCGAGGAAAAGGCGGGCCAGCTCTACGGCATGGGGCTGATCGGCGGTTTCTGCCACCTCTATATCGGCCAGGAGGCGGTGGTGGTCGGGCTCGAGGCGGTGGCGCGCGAGGGCGACAAGCGCATCACCTCCTACCGCGACCACGGCCACATGCTCGCCTGCGGCATGGACCCCAAGGGGGTGATGGCCGAGCTCACCGGACGCGCCGGCGGCTACTCGAAGGGCAAGGGCGGCTCCATGCACATGTTCAGCCGCGAAAAGGACTTTTATGGCGGCCACGGCATCGTCGGCGCGCAGGTGCCCATCGGCACCGGGCTTGCCTTCGCCGACAAATACCGCGGCAATGACAACGTGACCTTTACCTATTTCGGCGATGGCGCGGCCAATCAGGGCCAGGTTTACGAGAGCTTCAACATGGCCGAGCTGTGGCAGCTTCCGGTGATCTATGTGATTGAAAACAATCAATATGCCATGGGCACGGCGGTCACGCGCGCCTCTTCCACGCCCGAGCTTTACACCCGCGGCGAGGCTTTCAACATCCCCGGCGAGCAGGTCGATGGCATGGACGTGCTGGCGGTGCGCGACGCGGGCCGGCGCGCGGCCGAATTCGTGCGCGCCGGCAAGGGGCCGTATATCCTCGAAATGAAGACCTACCGCTATCGCGGCCACTCCATGTCGGACCCGGCCAAGTATCGCACCCGCGAAGAGGTGCAGAAGGTGCGCGCCGAGCGCGACGCCATCGACCATGTGCGCGACCTGCTGCTTCAGGGCAAACATGCCGACGAGGCCGCGCTCAAGGAAATCGACAAGGAGATCAAGGCGGTGGTCAACGAGGCGGCCGAATTTGCCCGAGAGAGCCCGGAGCCGGACCTTTCGGAACTCTGGAGCGACATCTACGCAGAAGCCGCAGGGGGGGCGGAATGATGGCAACCGAGATCCTGATGCCCGCGCTGAGCCCGACCATGGAAGAGGGCAAGCTCGCGAAATGGCTGGTCAAGGAAGGCGACAAGGTGGCCGCCGGCGACATCCTCGCCGAGATCGAGACCGACAAGGCGGTGATGGAATTCGAAGCGGTGGAAGATGGGGTGATCGGCAAGCTGCTGGTGCCCGAAGGCGCCGAGGGGGTGGCGGTCAGCACCCCGATTGCCCTGCTGCTCGAAGAGGGCGAGAGCGTGGACGCCGCATCGGCCCCCGCGCCGGCTCCGGCCAGCACCGCCCCCGCGCCGGCGCCGCAAGAATCCTCTGCCGCCTCTGCCGCCCCCGCCGCGCCGGAGGCTCCGGACGATCCGCAGATCCCCCCCGGTACCGAGATGCGTCAGACCACCGTGCGCGAGGCCCTGCGCGATGCCATGGCCGAGGAGATGCGCCGCGACGAGGGCGTGTTCCTGATGGGCGAGGAAGTGGCCCAGTATCAGGGCGCCTACAAGGTGAGCCAGGGGCTGCTGGACGAATTCGGCGCCCGCCGGGTGATCGACACGCCGATCACCGAGATGGGATTCGCCGGGCTCGGCGTGGGCGCGGCCTTTGCCGGGCTCAGGCCCGTCGTCGAGTTCATGACCTTCAACTTCGCCATGCAGGCCATTGATCACATTATCAATTCTGCCGCCAAGACCCTCTACATGTCGGGCGGGCAGATGCCCTGCCCGATCGTGTTTCGCGGCGCCAATGGCGCGGCCGCGAGGGTCGCCGCCCAGCACAGCCAGGATTACGCCGCATGGTATGCCCATGTGCCGGGGCTCTGGGTCGCCCAGCCCTATTCGGCCGCCGACGCCAAGGGCCTGCTCAAGAGCGCGATCCGCTCGGACAACCCGGTCGTGTTCCTTGAAAACGAGCTCATGTATGGCGAGGCCTTCGAGGTGCCGGCGCTTGACGATTACACCATCCCCTTCGGCAAGGCGCGGATCTGGCGCGAGGGCACGGATGTGACGCTGGTGAGCTTCGGCATCGGCATGAAATGGGCGCTCCAGGCCGCCGACGCGCTGGCCGGGCAGGGCATTTCCGCCGAGGTGATCGACCTGCGCACGCTCAGGCCCATGGATACCGCAACCGTGATCAAGAGCGTGCAGAAGACCAACCGCTGCGTCACCGTCGAGGAGGGCTGGCCGGTGGCTTCGATCGGCAACCACATCTCGGCGGTGCTGATGGCAGAGGCCTTCGACTGGCTCGACGCGCCGGTGCTCAATGTCACCGGCAAGGACGTGCCCATGCCCTATGCGGCCAATCTCGAGCGCCACGCCCTGGTCACCGCCCAGGAGGTGGTCGAGGCCGCGCGCGCGGTCGCTTACAGGTAGGAGAGAGACATGCCCACGGAGATCCTGATGCCCGCGCTTTCTCCGACCATGGAGGAAGGCAAGCTCGCCAAATGGCTGGTCAAGGAGGGCGATTCCGTCGCCGCCGGCGACCTTTTGGCCGAGATCGAGACCGACAAGGCGGTGATGGAATTCGAAGCGGTGGAAGACGGCGTGATCGGCAGGCTGCTGGTGGCCGAGGGCACCGAGGCGGTGGCGGTCAATACCCCGATCGCGGTGCTGCTCGATGAGGGCGAGCGCATGGAGGATTACGCGCCCGGCGCTGCGGCACCGGCGGCCGAGAGCGCGCCCGCACCAGAAGCCGCGCCGCAGGCCGAGAGCGCTCCGGCGCCGGCC
>JALWTH010000263.1 GCA_027082975.1 Paracoccaceae bacterium
GGGGCCGGCTCGGGCGCGGGCAGCGGGTCCGGTCTGATCCGGCTGAACACGCAGCGGGGGAAGGTGCGCTCGCCCGAGGAGCCGCAGGTGGCGCCCATCCGGTAGGGGTCGAAGGCCTTGACGAAGCCGGGCGCGGCCGGGTCGTCTACATAGACGGTGCCGCAAAAGGAGCGGTTGCGCAGCTCGTCATTCATGGCGCGGGCCTCGGCGAGCGCCGGGGCGAGGGGCGTGGGGCTGGCGGGCGGCGGGCCGACGTCGAGGTCCCAGACATACCATTCGCCCCCGCTTGCCGCGAGCCTTTCCCAGAGCGCGTCGAACGCCTCCCATGTCAGTATGCCCTGGAAGCGGCCCTGCCAGGCGCGCCAGAATTCGGTGTCGGGAAGCGGGGGGAGATCGGTCTGTGCCATGTTTGCGCCTCAGCAGCAGCTTTGCCCGCTGGCCGTGGTGGCGCAGCCGCAGGATTCGCCCTCGCTGGCGGGCGCCTGCGCTGCGTCTGTCGCGCCTGCCGCCGCCGCGTCGAAGGCGTGGTCGAGCTTCTCGGCCGCCTCGTCGCGGATATGGCGGGCGATCTCGATCACGGTGGCGATCTGGCTTTCGGGCACCCCGGCGCGGCGCAGGCGGTCGAGCTGGCACTGGCCCATGGCCGGGTGGTTGGCGGCGATGCCGGAAGCGAGGCTGACCATGGCGACGATGGAGGAATGCAGCGGCGGGGCCGCATCGGCCTTCGGCGCGCCCGAACCGCAGCAGCCGCTCATGACGCCACCCATTCGGCGATCTTGTCGGCCGAGGGCACGCCGCCCGCATGGACCAGCTTTTCGTCCAGCACCACGCCGGGGGTGGACATCACCCCATAGGCCATGATCCGGGCCATGTCGGTGACTTTCTCCACCTTGACATCCACGCCGGCCTGTCTGGCCTTTTCCTCGATCAGCGCGGCGGTGTTTTCGCAGTTCTTGCAGCCGGTGCCCAGCACCTTGAAGGTTTTCATGTGTTTCTCCGTTGTCAGGACGGTTTCAGAAAATCAGGTTGAACAGGAAGCCCACGGCGAGGATGCCGGTGCCGACCACGGCGATGAAGACGGCGATCAGGCGGCCGGTCAGCACCTTGCGCAGGATCAGCATTTCCGGCAGGCTCAGGGCGATCACGCTCATCATGAAGGCGAGCGCCGTGCCCAGTTCCGCGCCCTTGTCCAGGAGTGCCTCGATGATCGGGATCATGCCCGAGGCGCCGGAATACATCGGGATGCCCATCACCACCGCCGCCGGTACCGACCACCAGGCGCCCGAGCCCATGATGGCCATGATCGTGGCTTCGGGCACATAGCCGTGGATCAGCGCCCCCAGCGTGATGCCGATGATGATCCAGAGCCAGACCTTGCCGACGATCTCCTTCACGCTTTCGATCCCGTCGCGGTAGCGGTCGACCATGGTGAGGCTTTCCTCCGGCAGCGGGCCGGTCGCGCCGGAATGGATCTCGCGCACCCAGTCCTGCAGCCAGTGTTCGAGGCGGAAGCGGCCGATCACCCAGCCGGCGACGATGGCGATGGCGAGGCCGAAGGCGAGGTAGGTCAGCGCCACCTTCCAGCCGACCAGCCCCCAGAGCAGCACCAGGGCCACCTCGTTGACCATGGGTGCTGCGATCAGGAAGCTGAAGGTCACCCCCAGCGGCACCCCGGCGGAGACGAAGCCGACGAAAAGCGGCACCGCCGAGCAGGAGCAGAACGGGGTGAAGATGCCGAGCGTGGCGCTCATCACGTTGCCCACGCCTTCGCGCCGGCCCGAGAGCAGGGCGCGGGTCTTTTCCGGGCTGAACCAGCTGCGGATCACCCCCATCCAGAACACGATCAGGCTGAGCAGCATGATCACCTTGGGCGCGTCATAGAGGAAAAAGGCGATCGCCTCGCCGGTGCGGCTGGTGCGCGCGACGGGCAGCAGGCCGGTGAGCCATTCGGAGAAGCCGGGCAGCTGGCGATAGACCAGGAACCAGACCAATGTGAAGGCGATGACGCCCGCGTGCCAGAGCAGGGCATTGTCCTTGCGCGCGGGCGCCGGGGCGCCGGGGCCCGCGTCCCCGCAGCATTGTGTGGTATCGGCGCTCATGCGGCGCTCCTTTCGCTTTTCTCTTCGTTTTTCCGAGCCCCCACCGCCATGATCGCGGCGAGCAGGGCGTGAATGTCGGCGGGCAGGTCCGGGTTCAGCCGGTAGCGCACCCACTGGCGGTCGCGCCGGTCGACGATCAGGCCGGCGGCCTTGAGCGTGGCCATGTGCCGCGACATGCGGCTCTGGCTGGCATCGAGATGCGCCATCAGCTCGCAGACGCAATGCTCGCCGCCGCCCCAGAGGATGCGCATCGCGCCCAGGCGGGTCGGCTCGGCGAGGGCGGCGAGGATTTTCTCCGGCATGACTTTCAGCATGATTATGCCTCCTGGCGCATATGCGTATAGGCGCATACACCATCGCGCCGATCCTGACAAGCCCCGTTCGATCCTGATACCTGCAAATGGCTCCGCCCGTGCCTCCCTTGCCCGATCATGCGTGGAGCCTTTTCCGGTTTTCCGGAAAACCGGAAAACCGGAAAACTGGTAAACCGGAAAACCGGAAAACCGGAAAACTGAATATCCAGATAACCGGAAAACCGGAAAACCGGAGAAATGAAAACCGGCCCGCAAACGGGAAAGCCGATCCCAAACCGATCCAAAGCCGATCCCTGGGGAGCGGCATGGGGTGCGGGGTGTCGATCCGGGCAGGGTGGTCAGTCCAGCATGGACCGTTTCCCATTCGTCCCGCCACTGGCGGCGAAGGCGCGCAAAGGGTGCCATCCTCGGCATTGCCGCACTGCCGCATTGCCAGGCTGTCGGTTTGCCGGGCGGTCGGGGTCCTGACCCTTGCGGTTCAGGATCGCACTGACGCGAGGTTTTGCGTGACAGGGGCGGTGGGGCCGGGCAGGGTAGCGCCGGAAGGAGACGCCCAAAAGGAGGCACCATGAAAGATTATCCGCATCTGCTCGCCCCGCTGGACCTCGGCTTCACCACGCTCAGCAACCGCGTGCTGATGGGCTCCATGCATACCGGGCTCGAGGAGCGGGGCGACTGGGCGCGGGTGGCGGAATTCTACGCGACGCGCGCGCGCGGCGGCGCCGGGCTGATCGTAACCGGCGGCATGGCGCCCAATCAGGAGGGCGGGGTGTTTCCCGGCGCGGCGGGGCTGTTCACGCCCGAGGACATCGCCAATCACCGCCGGGTCACCGAGCGCGTGCATGAAGAGGGCGGCAGGATCGCCATGCAGATCCTCCATGCGGGCCGCTACGCCTATGGCCCCGATTGCGTCTCCGCCAGCGCGGTCAAGAGCCCGATCTCCCCCTTCACCCCCCGCGCGCTCGACGAGGAAGGCATCCTCAAGCAGATCGCCGATTTCGCCACCGCGGCGGCGCGGGCGCGCGAGGCGGGCTATGACGGGGTCGAGGTGATGGGTTCGGAGGGCTATTTCCTCAACCAGTTCCTGGTGCGCCATGTGAACAGGCGCGAGGACGACTGGGGCGGGCCGTACGAAAACCGGATGCGCCTGCCGCTCGAAGTGGTGCGCGCGGTGCGCCGGGCGGTGGGCGAGGATTTCATCCTCATCTACCGGATCAGCGTGATCGACCTGGTGCCGGACGGCTCCACCTTCGACGAGGTGGTGCGCCTCGCCCAGGCGATGGAGGCCGCCGGGGTCGATATCCTCAATTCCGGCATCGGCTGGCACGAGGCGCGCATCCCCACCATCGCCACCAGCGTGCCGCGCGCGGCCTTTGCCTGGGTGACCCAGAAGCTGATGGGCAAGGTCTCGGTGCCGGTGATCGCCTCGAACCGGATCAACAGCCCGGAAATGGCCGAGAAGCTCCTGGCCGAGGGGGCCTGCGACATGGTTTCGATGGCCCGCCCCTTCCTGGCCGATGCCGATTTCGTCGCCAAGGCCGCCGCCGGGCGCGCAGACGAGATCGCCCCCTGCATCGCCTGCAACCAGGCCTGCCTCGACCACACTTTCAGTGGCAAGGTCTCGACCTGCCTTGTCAACCCGCGCGCCTGCTTCGAGACCGAGATGCCGGTGGTCCCGGCGGCGGCCTTGGCG
>JALWTH010000264.1 GCA_027082975.1 Paracoccaceae bacterium
TCGCCGGAAATTTCGGCTAAATTTCCGTCCCATGAATTCCCACCGCCCGTCCCATGATTTCCCATTTTCGCCCCGACAGGCCCCCGGCGGATGAAAAAGGCGCCGGAAATCTCTGGCGCCGGGGGCTTGCGCAATGGGCGGCGACTCAGGCCGCGCCGCGTTCGACCAGGTCGCGGGCAAGGCGGGCGTAAGCCTCGGCCAGCGGGCCTTCGCCGGCGGCGACCGGCCGGCCGCTGTCGCCGGCAAGGCGCAGCTCGGTCGCCAGCGGGATCTCGCCGAGGAACGGCAGGCCGCGCGCCTCGGCCTCGGCGCGCACGCCGCCGGTGCCGAAGATATGGTCCTCGTGGCCGCAATTGGGGCAGACATACATGGCCATGTTCTCGACCAGCCCGACGATCGGCACGCCGACCTTGTCGAACATGTCGATCGCCTTCACCGCGTCCAGCAGCGCCACATCCTGCGGGGTCGAGACCACCAGCGCGCCGTCGATCTCAAGCTTTTGCGCGAGCGAGATCTGCACATCGCCCGTGCCCGGGGGCAGGTCCAGGATCAGCACGTCAAGCTCGCCCCAGTTGACGCTGAACAGCAGCTGCTGGAGCGTGCCGGTGAGCATCGGGCCGCGCCAGACCACCGCCTGTTTCGGATCGGTCAGAAGGCCGATCGAGATCATCCTGACCCCATGCGCCTCGACCGGCTCCATGATCTTGCCATCGTGCGAAACCGGGCGCTGGCTGGCGCCCATCATGCGCGGCTGGGAGGGGCCGAGGATGTCGGCATCGAGCAGGCCGACCTTGCGCCCCGCGCGCGCCAGCGCCACCGCGAGATTGGCGCTGAGGGTGGATTTGCCAACCCCGCCCTTGCCCGAGCCCACCACCAGCACGCGCTTGACGCCCGCGGGCTTCATCGGCCCGGCCTGGGGCGTGGCATGGCCGCCGATCTGCAGGCGCGGGGGCTCGGCCGGCCTGGCCGCCGGGGCGTGGGCGGTCAGGATCGCGCGCACGCTCTCGACCCCGTCCAGCGCCGCCACCGCCGCTTCGGCGGCCTTGCGCTGTGGCTCCATCTGAGCCGCCTGCTCCGGGCTCTCGGCCTCGATGATGAAGGAGACATCGCCCCCCTCCACCTTGAGCGCGCGGATCATGTCGCGCGAGGCGAGATCGCCGCCACCCGGCAGGGCGATGGTGGAAAGGGCGGCCATGATCGTTTCCTTGCCCGGTTCGTTGCTCTGTGTCATCTGGCCCTCGCTTGCATCTGTCCTGCGCATATGTGGGACCTTGGCGCTGCATCGGCAAGAAAAAACCGCGCGCCAGGGTGGCTCTGCGGCATTTCGGCAAAACAGGTCAGCATCCGTCATGCATTTGCTGCATGGCGGCAATTCGCAAAAGCAGGATTGTGCATCCGCAGCAAAAGCCTATCTCTCCCCCGTGGCCGACGACAGCGCCACAAGAGACAATCGGGCCGCAGGACGCGCCCAACCGCAGGAGAAGCAAGATGACCTTTGCAAGTGAAATCCGTGGCTTTGAAGCCAACCTGATCAGCCGCATCGGCGCCGGGCTGCGTTCGCTCGGCGAGGCCTATGAGAAGCGCCGCCTGTTCAACCAGACCGTGCGCGAGCTGGAAGCGCTGGACTCGCGGATGCTGGCCGATCTGGGCCTGAGCCGGGGCGACATTTTCGACGCCGCCTACAAGGCCGCCTACGGCGCCTGAGGCAGGAAACACGGGCGCATCCTCCTCCCTGAAGCGCCCGAAAGCAGCGCGGGGCCTCCTCCTCCCGCCCCGCGCCGCACCATACCGTGACAGAATGTTGCGGGCATATGCACCGGCCTTTCCTCCTCCCTGGGCCGGGTGCGACAGGAACGGCGGTGCCTCCCTCCCGGGCACCGCCGTTTTCTTGTTTCGCCGGGCTTGCGCCCGGCGACCCGCCGGGGGGCGCTGCCCCCCGGACCCCCCGGGATATTTCCGGCAAGAGGAAGGGGCATATCGTCCGGCATATGGGGGGGTGCCCTGTCGGTTCAGAAGGGCATCTGATCCGCGCGCTCGGCGGCGACGACGAAGCGGGCCAGCACCTTCTTCACCCCGGCCTTGTCGAAGGCGATTTCGAGCTTGTCGCCATCGGCCTCCGTCACCGCGCCATAGCCGAATTTCTGGTGAAAGACCCGGTCGCCGGGGGCGAAGATTTCCACCGCGTCGAGCTCGATCACGGTCGCATTCCGGCGCGGGCGCGCTTGCGGGCGCTCCTCGGCGCGCGCCTGCATCCGCCGCCAGCCCGGCGAGGTGTAGCTGTCAGCCCGCGCTGCCCTTTCCTCAAGCCCCGTGGCCACCGCCCCGTAGCCACCGCCATAAAGGCCCGGCGGGGTCAGCACCTCCACATGCTCTTCGGGGAGTTCGTCGATGAAGCGCGAGGGCAGCTGGCTCTGCCACTGGCCATAGACGCGCCGGTTGGCGGCAAAGCTGATGGTGCAGAGCGCGCGGGCACGCGTGATGCCCACATAGGCGAGCCGGCGCTCCTCTTCGAGGCCCTTGAGGCCGTTTTCGTCCATCGCGCGCTGGGAGGGAAACAGCCCGTCCTCCCAGCCGGGCAGGAACACGGCCGGGTATTCGAGCCCCTTGGCCGCGTGCAGGGTCATGATGGTGACCTTTTCTTCGCCCGCCTCGGCCTCGTTCTCCATGATCAGGCTCACATGCTCGAGAAATCCCTGAAGGTTTTCAAAGCCTTCCAGCGCCTTGACCAATTCCTTGAGGTTTTCAAGCCTTCCCGGCGCCTCGGGGGATTTGTCGTTCAGCCACATCTCGGTATAGCCGCTTTCTTCGAGGATCGTTTCGGCCAGTTCGATGTGGTTGTCGCCTGCGCGCTGGCAAGCGTGCCAGCGGTCAAGCCCGGCGAGCAGCGCCTTGAGTCCGGCCGCGCCTTTGCCCTTGATCTGCCCGCTTTCGGCGGCGATCCGCGCGCCTTCGAGCATCGACACCCCGGCTTCGCGCGCAGCCGCGCGGATATTGGCCAGCGCCTTGTCGCCAAGCCCGCGGCGCGGGGTATTGACGATGCGCTCGAAGGCAAGGTCGTCCGCAGGGCTGACCGCGAGACGGAAATAGGCCATGGCATCGCGGATCTCGCGGCGCTCGTAAAAGCGCGGGCCGCCGATCACCCGGTAAGGCAGGCCGATGGTCAGGAAGCGGTCCTCGAAAGCGCGCATCTGGTGGCTGGCGCGCACGAGAATGGCGATGTCGTCGAGGCCGAGCGGATCGAGCCCGCGCGTGCCTCGTTGCAGCGCCTCGATCTCCTCGCCCAGCCAGCGCGCCTCCTCGTCGCCATCCCAATGGCCGATCAGGCGGACCTTCTCGCCCTCTTCAAGCTCGGTCCAGAGGGTCTTGCCCAGCCGGTCGCGATTGGCGGCGATCACCGCGCTGGCGGCGGCGAGGATATGCGGGGTGGAGCGGTAATTCTGCTCGAGCCGGACCACCTTGGCGCCGGGAAAATCCTTTTCGAACCGCAGGATATTGCCCACCTCGGCCCCGCGCCAGCCATAGATCGACTGATCGTCGTCGCCCACGCAGCAGATATTGCGATGCCCGCCCGCCAGCAGGCGCAACCACAGATACTGGGCCACGTTGGTATCCTGGTATTCGTCGACAAGGATGTAGCGAAACCAGCGCTGGTATCGGGCCAGCACATCCGCCTCGGCCTGAAAGATCGTCACCATCTGCAGGATCAGGTCGCCGAAATCGACCGCGTTGAGGGTCCTCAGCCGCGCCTGATAGGCGGCATAAAGCTCGATGCCGCGCCCGTTGAAGGCCTGCGCCTCGGCCACCGGCACGCGCTCGGGCGCCCAGGCGCGGTTCTTCCACTGGTCGATGATGCCGGCAAGCAGGCGCGCGGGCCAACGCTTTTCGTCGATATTCCCGGCCGCGATCAGCTGCTTGAGCAGGCGCAGCTGGTCGTCGGTATCGAGGATGGTGAAATTGGGCTTGAGCCCGGCAAGCTCGGCATGGCGCCTGAGCAGCTTCGCGCAGATGGCGTGAAAGGTGCCGAGCCACGGCATCCCCTCCACCGGCTGGCCGAGCAGGCTCGCCACCCGCTCCTTCATCTCGCGCGCGGC
>JALWTH010000265.1 GCA_027082975.1 Paracoccaceae bacterium
GATTTTTCTGCGAAAAATCGGGAGCGGGGCGGCGGTCGGCGGCTGGGTGGCAGGGGGCGGCTGGGTGCAGGGGGCGGCGGTCGGAAAGTGGCGCACTGGGGAGGATTCGAACCCCCGACCCCCTGATTCGTAGTCAGGTACTCTATCCAGCTGAGCTACCAGTGCGCGGACAGGCGGGATGTAGCGTCACCGGCGCGGCTTTGCAAGGGGAAAGCGGCGCTGGGGGAGAATAATCCGGCCCTGGCCCGGCCTGCCGCCTTGCGCGCCGGTTATTCCGGGGGAGCCGGCGCCAGGCCGGAGCTTTCCACCGCCTGGCGGGCCATGCGCTCGAGCGCTTCGGCATAGGTAAGCGCGCGGTCGAAATGCCCCTTGCGCAGGAATTCGGTCACCTGGGCGATGACCAGGGGATTGTCCATCATGAAGGTATGGGTGACGGGCAGGACGATATGGTCCTTCATCCCGGCAAGGCGGGTCGATTCGACCGATACCTTGCCGTCGTCCTCGCCTTTGATCAGGGAGGAAAAGACCGGGTTCAGGCTGCGGTTGCCGGCGATGATCCCGAGTTCGTAGCGCGCGGTGCCGGCATGGGCCGGGGTGGCATCGGGGCCGGTGCCGAGCTCGAGCCCGGCCGGGCCGTTGAGCCACTGGAACGGGCCGAGGTCGCCAAAGGCATCGACGATCTCGCTGCCCTTGTTGGGCGGCGCGAGCATGACCACGCGGCCGAGGCGCGCGGGGCGGTGATCGTGCAGCCAGATGCGCGCCAGGATGCCGCCCATGGAATGGGTGACGAAGTGGATGCGTGCGCCACCGCAGGCGGCGATGGCCGGGGGCAGGGCCTCGCGTACCAGCACTTCCAGCGGCGCTTCGGTGGAGCGGTAGCCGCGGTTGACCACCTTGTAGCCGGCGCGGCGCAGGGATTCTTCCATGAGGCGCATGGAATTGGCGGTGCGCGCAAGCCCGTGCAGGAGGATCACGCATTCCTGCGCCTCGGGCGCGGCGGCTTCGCTCCGGGCCGGGCTGGCGCCCGGCAGCAGCGTGAGCAGGGCGGCGAGGATATGGAGCAGGCGCTTCATGCTCCGAAGATAGGGGCGGGGCGCCCGGATTGCGAGCGCCCCGCGATTGTTTTCTCATTCAGGCTGTGCCTACTCTGCGGCAGCAGCGTGGTCGCGCCCGAGGCCGCTGAACAGCTCCTTGAGCTTGTCGAACAGCCCTTCGCCGGCGCCGCCGTTATCGGTCGCGGCGCGGATCTTCTTCATCTCGGCGCGGATCTCGTCAAAGGCGCCGGCACCGCCATATTCGAGCGCTTCGCCCTTGGCGATCTGGGCGTCGATCGCATCGAGCAGGGCGGCGAGGCGGGCGTTTTCCTCATCGCTGCGGTCGGCCTTTTCGCTGAGCCCCCTGGCCTCGTCGATCAGCACCCCGGCATTGAGCATCGGCAGCGGCAGGACCGAATCGATCACCACCAGGGTATTGAGCGCATTGGCGAGCACGGCGATGGCGTCGTCGGTCTTGTCGTCCTTGATCAGGGCGGCGGCGGATTTCAGCGCCAGCGGGTAGCTGCCCAGCGGAATATAGGTGGTGGAGATGTCGATTTCGCTGGCAAGGCCCGTGAGCACCGCGCGGGCCAGCTGCATCTGGTGATCCTTGAGCAGGCGCAGGGCCTGGTTGCGCGCGGCGCGGATCTCGGAAGGGCTCAGCGGCACGTCGATGATCGCCGTGGCCACGTCAACCGGCGCAAGGGTCATGTCCGGATGGGCGGCAAGGGTCACCTCCAGCTTGCCAAGGGCGCGCTCCAGCGCGGCGGTGGCCTCGTCGGGCTTGTCGTCCTGCAGGGCCTTGATCGCCCTGGCGGTTTCGTCCAGCGCGGCGATGGCCTCCTGCAGCACGTTCTTCTGCTGCGCCTGCGCCTGGGCCTCGGCCGAAGGCGCGGCGGCGGCGGTATCGTCGGCCGTGCTGTCCTGCGCCAGGGCGGGCAGGCCGGTCAGCGATGCCATCGACAGCGCCAGCAGGGTGTTCTTCCAGGTTTTCAGCTTGGTCATGTCTTTCCTCTCCGGTCCTGATGCATGTCCTTCCCGCTCGCATATGAGAGGGAAGTCTACAGTAGGATGTAGGTATGGAAGCCCCGATTTCAACGGGAACTGCCGGTGAGGATCTGCATTATCTGTATTGTTTTCAGTAACTTCACCGGAATGTGACCACCTGAAAGAGTGCCCGGAAAAAAAGGGCCACCCCGGGGGGTGGCCCTCGTGTCCGCTCCGGGCGGGTGGCTTACATCATGCCGCCCATGCCGCCCATGCCGCCCATGTCGGGGGCGCCGCCGCCGGCGCCTTCCTTCTGCGGCTTGTCGGCGATCATCGCCTCGGTGGTGATCAGCAGGCCGGCGACCGAAGCGGCGTCCTCGAGCGCGGTGCGCACCACCTTGGCCGGGTCGATCACGCCGAACTTGAACATGTCGCCATATTCCTCGGTCTGGGCGTTGAAGCCGAAATTCGGGTCGTCGCTCTCGCGCACCTTGCCGGCGACCACGGCGCCGTCAACGCCGGCATTCTCGGCGATCTGGCGCAGCGGCGCCTCGATGGCGCGGCGCACGATGGCGATGCCGGCATTCTGGTCGGCATTGTCGCCCTCGAGATCGGCCAGCGCCTTGGCGCCCTGCACCAGGGCGACGCCGCCGCCCACGACCACGCCTTCCTGCACCGCGGCGCGGGTGGCGTTCAGCGCGTCGTCCACGCGGTCCTTGCGCTCCTTGACCTCGACTTCGGTCATGCCGCCGACGCGGATCACCGCAACCCCGCCGGCCAGCTTGGCCAGGCGCTCCTGCAGCTTCTCGCGGTCGTAATCCGAGGTGGTCTCCTCGATCTGCTGGCGGATCTGGGCCACGCGGGCGTCGATCTCGGCCTTGTCGCCGGCGCCGTCAACGATGGTGGTCTCGTCCTTGGTGATCTCGACCTTGCGGGCGGTGCCGAGCATGTCGATGGTGACATTCTCGAGCTTCATGCCGAGGTCCTCGCTGATCACCTGGCCGCCGGTCAGGATGGCGATGTCCTGCAGCATGGCCTTGCGGCGGTCGCCGAAGCCCGGCGCCTTGACCGCGGCGATCTTCAGCCCGCCGCGCAGCTTGTTGACCACGAGGGTGGCGAGCGCCTCGCCCTCGACATCCTCGGCGATGATCAGGAGCGGCTTGGATGACTGGATCACCGATTCGAGCAGCGGCACCATCGGCTGCAGGTTCGACAGCTTCTTCTCGTGCAGCAGGATCAGGCAATCCTCGAGCTCGGCGGTCATCTTGTCGGCATTGGTGACGAAATAGGGGCTCAGATAGCCGCGGTCGAACTGCATCCCCTCGACCACGTCGGTCTCGGTCTCAAGGCCCTTGTTCTCCTCGACGGTGATGACGCCCTCATTGCCGACCTTCTGCATCGCGTCGGCGATCTGGCGGCCGATTTCCTCTTCGCCATTGGCCGAGATGGTGCCGACCTGGGCGACCTCGTCGCTGTCCTTCACCTCGCGCGAGGCGGCCTTGATCGCCGCCACCACCTTGTCGGTGGCCAGGTCGATGCCGCGCTTGAGGTCCATCGGGTTGAGCCCCGCCGCGACCTGCTTGAGGCCCTCGCGCACGATCGCCTGGGCCAGCACGGTGGCGGTGGTGGTGCCGTCGCCGGCCTCGTCATTGGTGCGGCTGGCCACTTCCTTGACCATCTGCGCGCCCATGTTCTCGAACTTGTCCTCAAGCTCGATTTCCTTGGCCACGGTCACGCCGTCCTTGGTGATGCGGGGGGCGCCGAAGCTCTTGTCGATCACCACGTTGCGGCCCTTGGGGCCGAGGGTGACCTTGACCGCATCGGCCAGGATGTTGACGCCGGCCAGCATCCGGTTGCGTGCGTCAATGTCGAATTTTACGTCCTTGGCAGCCATGTCTGCTTGCTCCTGGATTATTGGAATTCAGATTGTCGGTTTGGCGAGATCGGGTCAGGCGATGATGCCCATGATGTCGCTTTCCTTCATGATCAGCAGCTCTTCGCCGTCAAGCGTGACCTCGGTGCCGGACCACTTGCCAAAGAGGATCTTGTCGCCTTCCTTGACATCCATCGGGATCCGGTTGCCGTTTTCGTCACGGGCGCCGGCGCCTACGGCGATGACAACGCCTTCCGAAGGCTTCTCCTTGGCGGAATCCGGGATGATCAGCCCGCCCGCGGTCTTCTCGTCGCTTTCCACGCGGCGCACCACCACGCGGTCATGCAGGGGAGTAAATGCCATCTTTGAGGCTCCTCAGCTTCGTTTCAGGTTCGTTTCAGGTTTGTCTCCGTTTGCTGTTATCACTCGACCGAGGTGAGTGCTAACGAAGCCGAGATAAGGATGCGGCCCGGACGAGTCAACACTGGCAGGCAAAGAAAATGCACGAAACGCCCCCGCGCCGGCCCTTGCTCCTGGACCGGTTTTGCAGGACAAGGGGCCATGTCCGCCCCGCAATATATCGACCTCTATTGCGAACGAACCGCACCGGGCTTCTGGAACGAGCCGGTGAATGCGCTCAGCAACCTGGCCTTCCTGATCGCCGCCTTTCTGGCGCTGCGCATCGCGCTTGGCCGGGACAGACGGGACTGGCCCGAGATATTCGTGATCCTCCTGGCGGGCGCGGTCGGGATCGGCTCGTTCCTGTTCCACACCCTGGCCAACAGCTGGTCGGAGCTTGCCGACGTGGTGCCGATCTGGAGCCTTGTCGCGGCCTATGTGCTGCTGATCATCTACCGCTCCAGCAATCACGACCTGGCAAAAACCGCGCGCATCGCCACGGTCGCGGCCGGCATTACCGGAGCCATCCTGTGGTTCACCTCCGGCGATATGCTCACCGATGCGGGCAGTTCTCCGGGGCCGTTCAACGGCTCGCTGCAATATGCCCCGGCGCTCGCCGCGCTGGCGGTCTTCAGCCTGGTGACCATGGCGCAAAGGCACCCGGCGCGCCACTATATCCTGTCCGCCTGCGGGGTGTTTCTCGTTTCGCTGATCATGCGCAGCCTCGATTTGCGCCTGTGTGCGGCCACCGGGATCGGCACCCACTTCCTGTGGCACCTGCTCAACGCAGCCATGATCGGCCTGCTGCTTCAGGCCCTGGTGCACGAATTTCCGCCGGCGGGCGGCGCGACTTCCACCTCTTGCAGGCACGGCTGACAGGCCCAAGCCGCCAGACATGCCATGACAATCGCCCCGCCCAGCTGACGGCAGCGACGCAAAGATCAAAGGCCCGGCCCGCACGACCGCCAGCCTCCTTCTTCTGTTCGCAAATATCCCGGGGGCGCGGGGGCAGCGCCCCCGCATGCTCCCCGCCGACAGGCTCCTGGCGTGCCATCACGCCCCGGCGCGAACAGGCCGTGACAAGCCCGCGCAACGCTCCTATAAGAGCGCGGAATTCAAAACCGCAGGACAGAGCGATGATCAAGATTTTCGGCCACAAGGGCCCCGATACCGACGCCACCTGTTCCGCCCTGATCTGGGAATGGTACCTCACCGAGGCCCAGGGCAAACAGGCGCAGGCCTTCGTGCAGGACCCGCCCAACAGCGAGGCGCGCTTCGTGCTCGAGCGCTGGGGGCGCGCGGTGCCCGCGACCCTGGGCGCGCTCGGGGCCGGCGACGAGGTGGTGATCGTCGATACCAACAACCCGGCCGAACTGCCGGACAATATCGGCGCGGCCAATATCGCCGAGATCATCGACCACCACATGCTCGCGGGCGGCCTTGCCACCGCCGCGCCGCTCAAGCTCACCATCCGCCCGGTGGCCGCCACCGCCACGGTGATGCACTGGCTGATCGGGCGCGACCTGGCCCGCGCGCCGGATTGGGTCAAGGGGCTGATGCTGAGCTGCATCCTTTCCGACACGCTCGAATTCCGCTCCCCCACCACCACGCCCCAGGACCGCAAGATCGCCGCCGAACTGGCCGCCGATCTGGGGCTCGACATCTCCGCCTATGCGGCCGAGATGTTTGCCGCCAAGTCCGATGTCTCGGCCTTTTCCGACGCCGAACTGCTGCGCGCGGATTCCAAGATCTTCGAGATCGGCGGGCGCAAGCTGCGCGTGAGCGTGCTCGAGACCACCGCGCCGGCCGTGGTGCTTGAGCGCAAGGCCGGGCTGATGGCGGCGATGCCGCAGGTCGCGGCCGAGGACGGGGTGGACGAGGTGCTGCTGTTCATCGTCGATATCCTCAACGAGGAAGCCACCCTGCTGCTGCCCAACGAAGCGGTGAAGGAAATCGCCGCCAAAAGCTTCGGCGCCGATACGGCGGGCGACAGCGTGGTGCTGCCCGGCATCATGAGCCGCAAGAAGCAGATCATCCCGGCCCTCAAGGGCTGAGCCGCAGGGCCACCGGCCCGGCGAGGAGCGCGCATGAGCCAGATCATCCACAGCCTCGCCGAGATATCGGACCGCTACAGGGTGCTGTTCTGCGACCTCTGGGGCTGCGTCCATGACGGGGTGCGCCCCTACCCGGCAGCGGTGGCGGCGCTCAGGGCCTTTCGCGAGCAGGGCGGCTTCGTGCTGCTGATGACCAACGCCCCGCGCCACCGCGCCAGCGTCGCCCGCCAGCTCGACCGCATGGGGCTTTCGCGCGACACATGGGACGTGATCGCCACTTCCGGCGACAGCGCCCGCGCCGCCATGTATCGCGGCGCGGTGGGGCGCAAGGTCTGGTTCATGGGCGAAGCGCATGACCGGAGCTTTTTCGACCCGATCAAGGTGGTGAAGGACCCGGTCGCCATCGAACAGGTGCCGCTCGAGGAGGCCGAGGGCATCGTCTGCACCGGCCCGTTTGATCCCTTCGCCCCGCTCGAGGACCTGCGCCCGCAATTGCTCTATGCCAAACAGAAGGGGCTGAAACTGCTCTGCGCCAACCCGGATATCGTGGTGGATCGCGGCGGCAAGCGCGAATGGTGCGCCGGCGCCGTGGCCCGGCTTTACGAGGAAATGGGCGGCGAGAGCCTCTATTTCGGCAAGCCGCACCCGGCGATCTACGACCTCGCCCGCGCCCGCCTCGCCGAGATGGGCGCGCTGGTCAGCGAGCGCGACATCCTCGCCGTGGGCGACGGCATCGCCACCGACATCGCCGGGGCCATGCGCGAGGATATCGACAGCCTGTTTCTCACCGCCGGCCTCGCCGCCGGCGAAATCGCGCTGGACGCGAACGGCGACCCGGACCCGGCCGCGCTGGAAGCCTACACCAGCGCGCACATGACCACGCCCACCTATGCCATGGGCTACCTGCGATAGGCGCCGATTTTTCTGCGAAAAATCGTTCCTCCCGGCCGATCGTCGCAGCGCAGCATTTCCCGCTTGCATTTCTGCGCCCGCAAAGCAATAAAGTTGCCAATGCCCACCCATGGGCGCACCATTATTACCCGAGGACCGGATGTTGGACAATCACCCCCGCGGCACCATCTGCATCGAAGAGCTCGAAATCGGCATGACCCGCCACCTCACCAAGCAGGTGACCGACCGCGATATCGAGATGTTCGCCGAAGTCTCCACCGACCGCAACCCGGTCCATCTGGACGACGATTACGCCCGCGACACCATCTTCGGCGGCCGCATCGCCCACGGCATGCTCACCGCCGGGCTGATCTCGGCGGTGATCGGCGAGCAGCTGCCGGGCCACGGCACCGTTTACCTCGGCCAGAGCCTCAAGTTCCTCGCTCCGGTGCGCCCCGGCGATATCGTCCGCGCCGAGGTCACCGTTACCGAGATCGACCACGCCAGGCGCCGCGTGACGCTGGCGACCCAATGCCTGATCGACGGCAAGCCGGTGCTGCGCGGCGAAGCGCAGGTGCTGGCGCCTTCGGGCAAGTTCGACTGAGCGCCGCCCCGATTTTTCGCAGAAAAATCGCCGCCCTTGCGCCGCCTGCCCCCCTCGGCTAGGCACGGCGCATGGACATCATCCGCGACTACCAGTTCGTTAATGAAAAAGACCGGGGCGCTTCGGCGGCGATCGGCAATTTCGACGGGGTGCATCTGGGCCACCAGCATGTGATCGACCTCGCCCGCAGCAATGCCGAGCGCCTGGGCGCGCCGCTGGGCGTGGTCACCTTCGAGCCGCATCCGCGCCAGTATTTCGCGCCCAAGGCCCCGCCCTTTCGCCTGATGAGCGCCGAGGCGCGCGCCAACCGGCTGGAGAAGCTGGGGGTGGACAAGCTCTATGAGCTCAATTTCAACGCCTCCCTCTCGGCGCTGACCCCCGAGCAATTCGCCCGCGACGTGCTGGCCGGGGGGCTGGGGCTCAGCCATGTGGTGGTGGGCGAGGATTTCCGCTTCGGCGCCGGGCGCGCGGGCTCCGCCGCCGATCTCGCGCGCTTCGGGGCCGAGATGGGCTTCGGCGTCACCATCGCCCCCCTGCTCAAGGGCAAGCTCGGCGAGGTTTCCTCCACCGCCATCCGCAAGGCGCTCAGCGAAGGCCGCCCGCGCGACGCCGCCGCCATGCTCGGCCACTGGCACCGGATCGACGGCGAGGTGATCCGCGGCGATCAGCGCGGCCGCGATCTCGGCTTTCCCACCGCCAACATGTCGATCGCCGGCCTGCACCCGCCGCGCTTTGGCGTCTATGTGGTCGAGGCCGAGGTGCTGACCGGCCCGTTTGCGGGCACCTATGGCGGTGCCGCCTCGCTCGGGGTGCGCCCGACCTTTGGCGAAAACCTGCCCAATCTCGAAAGCTACCTGTTCGACTTCAAGGGCGATCTTTACGGCGCGCATCTCTCCGTCGCCCTGATCGAATATCTGCGCCCCGAAGAGGCGTTTGACAGCCTCGACGACCTGATCGCGCAGATGCACGCAGACTGCGCCCGCGCGCGCGAGATCCTGGCCGCCCCATGACCAGCACCGCCCGCCTGCGCCCCCGCTTCTGGGAGTTGCCGCTCAGCCACCTCAACCGGCGCGAATGGGAGGCGCTCTGCGATGGTTGCGGCAAATGCTGCCTCAACAAGCTCGAAGACGAAGAGAGCGGCGAGATCACCTTCACCTCCATTGCCTGCCGCCTGCTCGACGGCGAAACCTGCCGCTGCGGCCAATACGAAACCCGCCTGCAATTCGTCCCCGAATGTATCGTGCTGAGCCCGCAAAACATCTCCCGCACCGCCTATTTCATGCCCAAAAGCTGCGCCTACCGCCTGCGCTACGAGGGGCGGCCCTTGCCCGACTGGCACCCGCTGATCAGCGGCGATCCCGAGAGCGTGCATGACGCCGGCCAGTCGGTGCGGGGCTGGACCACGCCCGAATTCGAAGTGCCCGAGGACGAATGGGAAAACTACCTGATAGAGGAGCCCGTGTGATGTTCTTTGCCTCCGACAATGGCGGCCCGGTGCATCCGGCGATCATGGAGGCACTCGCCGCCGCCAACGAGGGCGACGCCATGGCCTATGGCGACGACGCGCTGACCGCCCGCGCCATTGAAGCCCTGCGCGCCGCCTTCGAAGCGCCCGATGCCGCGGTCTTCCTGCTGCCCTCCGGCACCGCGGCCAATGCGCTGGCGCTCGCGACCCTCGCACAGCCCTTCCAGACCATCTACGCAACCGCCGACGCCCATGTGATCAACCACGAATGCAACGCGCCCGAATTCTACACCGGTGGCGCCAAGCTCACCGCGATTGCCACTGACGCGGGCAAGATGCGCCCCGACGCGCTGGCCGAGGCGCTCGACCCCGCGCGCTTTCACTCCGAGCATGACGGCGCCCCCGGCGCTCTCTCTCTCACCAACCTCACCGAGCTCGGCACGCTCTATTCGCCCGGCGAAATCGCCACCCTCACCGGCATCGCCCACGCCGCCGGCCTGCCGGTCCACCTCGACGGCGCGCGCCTTGCCAATGCGCTCGCAGCCACCGGCGCAAGCCCCGCCGAGATGACCTGGAAAGCCGGCATCGACGCGCTCAGCTTCGGCGCCACCAAGAACGGCGCCATGGGCGCGGAAGCGGTGATCCTGTTCGATCCCGCCCGCGCCCGCGAACTGGCCTTGCGCCGGATGCGCGCGGGCCAGCTTTTGTCCAAGCACCGCTACCTCGCCGCGCAGATCCTCGCCTACCTGCAAGACGGCCTCTGGCTCGACCTCGCCCGCACCGCCAATCTGCGCACCGCCACGCTGGCAAACGGCCTCGGCAACATCCCCGAAGTCGAAATCACCCCCGCGCCCGCGGGCAACATCCTCTTCGCCCGCTTCCCCCGCGCCCTGCACCAGCGCCTTCTGGCAGCCGGCGCAGAGTATCACGTCATGGACGGCAACCCGACCGCAGGCGCCCCGGAAGAACCCCTGACCGCCCGCCTCGTCTGCACCTGGTCCACCCCGCAAGAAAGCGTCGACCGGTTCCTGCAAACCCTGCGCCGCCTGACCGCCTGACCCAATCCTTCTTCTGTTCGGAAATATCCCGGGGGAGCGCGAGGGGGCTGGCCCCCTCGCAAGGAGTGCGAGCGCGAGGGGGCTGGCCCCCTCGCCCCCGATTTTTCGCAGAAAAATCGCCCACGCCCTTACCCGGCTCGCCTGAAACGATCTCGGCCCGACGCATGGCGCCGGGCCGGATCGAACTGCCCACCGCCGCTGCCGACTCAGTGCAGCCTGGCTTGCGCGTCCTTGATCGCCGCGTCGATCAGCTTGTTGGCCTCGGTGGCGCCCAGCTTGCTGGCGATCACGTCGCTGGCCGCGCCCACGGCCACCGCCACGGCGGCATCGCGCACTTCCTTGACCGCGTTTTCGCGGGCCGAGGCGATCTGCTCTTCGGCCGCGGCGAGGCGGCGGGCGATGGAGGCCTTGAGGTCCTCGCGCGCCTGTTCGGCGGCAAGGCCCGCCTCTTCCTTCGCATGGGCGACGATGCGCTCGGCCTGTTCCTTCACTTCCTTCTGCTTGCGCTCGTAGGAAGCCAGCAGGCTCTGCGCCTCTTCGCGCAGGGCGCGGGCCTCGTCGAGCTCGCCGCGGATCCCCTCGGCGCGCTTCTCCAGCATCCCGCCCAGGAGCTTCGGCACCTTGAGAAACAGCACCAGCGCCACGAACAGCAGGAAGCCGACCAGCACCATGAAAGGCGGGTTCTGCATCGAGAAGAACGGCCCCTCTTCGCTCGCCAGCGCCGGGCTGGCACTGGCGATCAGCAGCAGGGCAGGGGGGAGTTTCTTCCACATGGCCTATCCTTTCATCCGCTGGGTGACGGCGGCGGTGATGGCCCTGGCATCGGCCTTGACGCCAAAGGAAGCCACGATCGCCTTGGCGACATCCCTGGCCACATCCTTGATCGCCTTTTCGGACGACGCGCGGATCTCGGCAATCGCCTGCTCGCTCTCGGCCGATTTGGCGGCAATCTCCGCGTCCGCCCTGGCAATCGCCTCGTCAAGCTCGGCCTGGATCTCGGCCCTGGTCTCGGCCACGATCCGGTTGGCCTCGGCGCGGGCATCGGCCAGCGCCTTGTTATAGGCTTCCTCGGCCTCGACCGCCTTCTGCTTCAGCTCTTCGGCCGCGGCGAGATCGCCGGTAATGGTGCCCTGGCGCTCGGAGAGGACCGCTTCGATGCGCGGCAGCGCAACGCGGCTGAGGATCAGGTAGATCAGCACCAGCGCCACCGCCAGCCAGAAGAACTGGTTGGGATAGGTGCTGAAATCGAGCTGCGGCATGCCGCCCGCGCTCTCGGCGGCGTGGCCGGCGGCCTCAGCCATGCCCTCTGCGGCGTGGCCGGCTGCTTCTGTGGTGGGTGTGGTCATCTGATCGTCCTCATCTGAAAGGTCACGGGGGGCCGTGCGCCCGGCGCGATGAAGCGCCGGGCTCGGGCGAAACCGTGGATCAGAGGGCGAACATCAGCAGCAGGGCAACCAGGAACGAGAAGATCCCGAAAGCCTCGGCAAAGGCGATGCCGATGAACAGCATGGCGGTCTGCGAAGCGGCCGCGGCCGGGTTGCGCAGGGCGCCGGCGAGGTAGTTGCCCACGATCGAGCCCACGCCGATCGCCGCGCCGCCCATGCCGATGGTGGCGAGGCCTGCGCCGATCAGTTTGCCCATTTCTACGATGCTGCCTTCCATGATGTGTCTCCTTCGATTGGAATTGGCTGATTACGGTGTTTCGGTGTTTCGGTGTTTCGGTGTTGCGGGCCGACTAGTGCGACGGATGCAGCGCATCCTTCAGATACACACAGGTCAGGATGGTAAAGACATAGGCCTGGATGAAGGCCACGAGCACATCCATGCCGAACATGGCGACGATCCCTACAAGCGCGATCGGGGCGATCAGGGCGCTGGCGGCAAAGGAGGCAAACACCTCGATCACCGCGTGCCCGGCCATGACGTTGCCGGCAAGACGGATCGAGTGGCTGACCGGGCGCACGAAGTAGGAAATCACCTCGATGATCGCCAGAATCGGCCGGAGCGCCAGCGGCGCCTGGGTGACCCAGAACAGGCCGAGGAACTTGAGCCCGTGCTTGTAAAAGCCCAGAAGCGTGACGCTGACAAAGACCAGCAGCGCCAGCATCACGGTGACCGCGATCTGCGAGGTGACCGAAAAGCTCAGCGGGATCAGGCCGAGGAAGTTCGCGAACACGATGAAGATGAACAGGGTCATGATGTAGGGGAAGTATTTCACCCCCTCCTTGCCGGCCACGTCCTTCACCATCTGGTAAACGAACCCATAGGCCAGCTCGGCCACCGACTGGGTATGCGAAGGCACGATGGCGCGCCGGCGCGTGCCCAGCACCAGCAGCGCGATCACGCCCAGCACCGCGATCCCCATCCACAGGGTCGCATTGGTGGGCGTGTACCAGTGAATCGGCCCCTCGCCGAACAGCGGCTTCAGGGTGAACTGGTGCATCGGGTCAATGGCGGGGCCCGAGGCCTCCATCATCTCTGCTTCTGCTGCCACGTCTTCGTTCCTTCTCTCACTCCTCGGGCGCCTCGCCGCCCGCTTCGTCCCTCTCGCGCGCAGCCGCCCGGCCCATCTCGCGAGCGCTGCCCAGCATCACGTTCACCCCGGCGGCAAAGCCCAGCAGCGTGAACACCACCAGGAGCCAGGGCGCGGTACCGAAGATCTGGTCCAGCCCGTAGCCCAGACCGACCCCCATGCCGATCCCCACGACCAGCTCGACGATCATCCGCCAGGCCATCTGCGCCTGGCTGAAGGTCTCGGCCGCGCCACCCGGCTCGTCCGGCTCCTGCGCCGCCCGGGCGCGGGCGATGCGCTCTTCCAGAGCTTCCAGCCGCCTGGCATCGGGCTCGTTCGACATATCCGCGCGCCTTGTTGCACTCGCGCCGTTGCTAAGCGGAGCGGGGCGCGGAGTCAACCGGCTTGCGGGCTGGGAGCGCCTATGGCAAGTCATTGACAAACAAGCATTAAAACACACCGCGACACTTGGCGCCCCGCCACAGCCCGGCCCGTTAGCGGTAAAAGCGCCCCCCGAGCATATTCAACCACCCGGTTGACCTTTGCCCGCCCCCGGCGCTAGGGGAAAGCATGAGCCAGCGCCTCGACCGCATCTTTGCCGCCCTGTCCGACCCGACAAGGCGCGCGATCCTGACCATGCTTCTGGAAGACGACATGGCCGTGACCGACGTCGCCGAGCCATTCGACATGTCGCTCGCGGCGATCTCCAAGCACCTCGCCCTGCTGACGAAAGCCGGCCTGATCAGCCAGGAAAAGCGCGGCCGGGTCAAATGGTGCAAGCTCGAGCCCGACGCGCTCCGCGAGGCCAGCATCTGGATGCAGGGATTCGGCCAGTTCGAGCCGGTCAATCTCGACGCCTTCGAAGCCTTCCTCGCCCGCGAGCTTGCCGACTGACCCTTTCATCTTGGCATAAATACTCCCGCCGGAGGCCCGATTTTTCTGCGAAAAATCGCCGCGCGCCTCAATGGCTGCCCGCGCACAGGTCGTGGTCGCCAAAGGCGGTGAGGATCGAGCAGCCGCCCGCGCCGGTGCCGTCGCAGGAATCGCGGATGCGCACCAGTTCGCGCTCCAGCGCCTGCAGCCGGCGGATGCGGTCGCGGATGTCTCTCAGATGCGCCTCGGCAATGGCGTGGCTCTCGGCGCAGGCCGCGCCGCCCTTGCCCTCGAGCCCCACCAGGGTGCGGATCGCCTCGAGGCTCAGCCCCAGCTCGCGCGCATGGCGGATGAAGGCGAGCCGGTCGAGCCCCGCCTGCGAATAGCGCCGCTGGTTGCCCTCGGTGCGCCCTTCATGGGCGATCAGCCCCATCTGCTCGTAATAGCGGATGGTGGTGACCTTGACCCCGGTGGCGCGGGAAAGCTGGCCGATGGAAAACATGCGAAAAGCCCCTTGAAGCTACAGCTGCTGTAGAGCCTAGATTGCCGGGCAGGCACTGACAAGACGGGAAACAGCACCATGCCACACGATCACGGCCACGCCCACGGCCACAGCCACGGCCATGCAGGCCATCACCACCACCACCATATCGACCCCGAGGCGGGCGACCTGAAGGTTGCGCTGGCGGTTGCGGTCAACGTGGCGCTGACGCTTGCCCAGATCGTCGGGGGCGTGCTGTCGGGCTCGGTGGCGCTGATCGCGGATGCGATTCACAACCTTTCCGACGCCGCTTCGCTGTTCATCGCCTTTTTCGCCCGCAAGATCGCCCGCAGGCCTTCCGATGCCGGCATGACCTTCGGCTACAGGCGCGCCGAGCTGATTGCCGCGCTGATCAACTACACCACGCTGATCGTGATCGGCTTCTACCTGATCTACGAGGGGATCATGCGCTTCTTCGAGCCGCCGGAAGTGGCCGGCTGGCTGGTGATCATCGTCGCCGGGATCGCCCTGGTGATCGACCTGATCACCGCGCTGCTGACCTTCCGCCTGTCGAAGGAGAGCGCCAATATCCGCGCCGCCTTTCTGCACAATGTCGCCGATGCGCTGGGCTCGGTGGCGGTGATCGTGGTCGGCGTGCTGATCGTGCTGTTCGACTGGCGCCTGGCCGACCCGATCGCCACCCTGGGCATTGCCGGCTACATCCTGTGGATGGGATTTGCCGAGATCCGCGGCGTGATCCGCATCCTGATGCTGGGCAGTCCGCCCTGGATCGCGCCCGAAGAGGTGATCGCCGCGATGGAATCGGTCGAAGGCGTGGCCGGCGTGCACCACCTGCACCTGTGGCAGATCAGCGAAGAGGTGGCCTCGCTGGAAGCCCATGTGGTGGTGGAGCCGGCCCACTGGCCCGACTGCCTGGGCGTCAAGCAGGCGCTCAGGGCGCGCCTGTCGGCGGCCTTCGGGCTGGGCCATGTGACGCTCGACATGGAAGGCCCCGAAGACGCCTGCCCCGGAGCGGCGGTGATTGGCGGCTGAAGCCCGCCCCGAAACAGCTCTGCCTGCACATCCTTGCGGTGAAGGTCCAGCCAGTCCTGCACCGCGCAGGCGGTATCGTGGCAGAGCCGGTCATGGCCGCCCGCCCCGGCCTGGCGGCGTCAGGTGCGGGCCGGGC
>JALWTH010000266.1 GCA_027082975.1 Paracoccaceae bacterium
CGCACAAGATCGCCCGGCGTAGTTCTTGCCCAGCGTCGCTCTGATCCCCCGCATACCTGGCCACTCAACCGAGCCGCCAAACCGACCGCGCGCAATCCGGGCCGCCGCGCGCCCGATTTTTCTGCGAAAAATCGTAGCCGCGAAAGGTTAAGATTTCGTCTACCCGGCAAGAGCATCCCGAACCGGGCGGGCGACAACGGATGTTGGGCTCAGATCGTGCGCGTCTGGTCCTCCTGCCGTCTGTATTCGCGCGCGCCATTGGGAGTGATGCGCCAGCCGGTGAGGCGGCGATTCTGGTGGCTCATGCGGTGGCTGAGAAGCTTGCGGGTGAGGCGCAGCAGGGTTGCCGCATGGGCCGGGTCACCGGCCAGGTTGCTGAGTTCGTGCGGATCGTTCTGCATGTCGTAAAGCAGCGGCGGCAGATCGCCGTTGAAATGCACGAGCTTCCAGCGCTCTTCGCGCAGGATGGCGAGGTTCGAGGCGTTGAGGCCGGTGCCGGCGGCGGCGGCGCGGGGGGTGATCTCGTCGGGCTCGCCGAATTCGAGCTCCATATGCACGCAGTCGCGCCATTCCTGCGGCGTGTCCCCTTCGAGCCAGGGGCAGAGGGAGGTGCCGTCGAGGCCGGAAGGCGGCGTGGCCCCGAGCAGGTCGAGGATCGTCGGCACGATGTCGGTGCTTTCGCTGAAGGCGCTGACGCGGCGGCCGTGGGCCTCGGGCAGGCGCGGATCGCGGATCATCAGCGGCACATGCCAGGCGCCCTCATAGGGGGTCTGCTTGCCCCACTGGCGGTGCTCGCCGAGCATCTCGCCGTGATCGGCCATGAACAGCACCAGGGTATCGTCATATTGCCCGCTTTCCTTCAACCACTTGATAATGCGTCCGAAATGGGCATCGACCTCGGTTGCGAGCCCGAGATAGATCGTGCGCAGGGTCTGCAGGTCGGTATCGCTGTTTTCATCCACCGTGCAGCCCCTGACCACATCCTGCATGGCCGGCGATTGCAGCGCGCCGGCCATGAAGGGATGCACGGCGGCTTCCTCGGCAAGGCTTGCAAGGCGCGCGGGCAGCGGCAGGGTCGCGGGCTCGTACATGCGGTTATAGGGGGCGGGCGCGACCAGCGGCGGGTGCGGGCGGATCCAGGTGGCGAGCGCGAACCAGTCCTGCCCGGCGCGCTCGGTGAGGTCAGAGAGCAGGCGGTCGGTCAGAAAGGCGGTGTCGCTGTGCTCGGCGCGGTAGAAGGGCGGATCGTCCGGGCGCGGCGCGCGGGCGGGGTCGGGCGAGACCGGGTCGTAGAAGTGGGCGTAATCGGGCAGCGCGTAGCCCTGAGCGCGCAGGTGGGCGCGCCACGGGTAGCTCTCCATCAGGCGCATTTCCAGCATTTCGCGCATCCCCGGCAGCACCTGCTCTTCGCTTTTCAGCATCGGGTCGGCGGGGGCGTGGGCGGTGGGGTCGGCGGGCGTGTCGGTATAGCCGAACAGCAGCGGCTCATAGCCCAGCGCGCGCGCCTCGAGCGCGAGGTTCGGGGTGCCGGCGGCAAGCGGCGTGCCGTTGCGCACCGAGCGGTGGTTCATTGCATAAAGGCCGGTGAGGATCGAAGCGCGCGAGGGGCCGCAGGGATTGGTCACCGAGTAGTGGCGCGCGAAGGTGACGGCCTCGCGCTGAAAGGCGCGCAGGTTCGCAAGCTCCACATGCGCCGCCAGCGCCCCTTCGAGGCAGTCGGCGCGCAGCTGGTCGGCGATCAGGATCAGGACTTTCATTTCTTTGCTCTCCCCTGCCCGAGAATGGCCGGGCGCGCTCTCGGGTCAAGTCCGAAAGCGACCGGATCGTGCCGGCCGCGTCGCTTGCAGGGGAAACCGGGCCGGGCAGGCGATTTTTCTGCGAAAAATCGTCCCCGGCCGCACCCGCCGGCGCCTTTCCCGATCCGGGTAAAGCCTGCCGATTGCCCGATTTTGGTCACAAATGGCGGCTACACGCGCGGGAAAACACGGTGTAGAACCGTGCCGAGCAGTAACCGGAAGGCCCTGACCATGTTGCCCAATCTTGCCCCGATTCCCGAACTCTATGTCTCCTGGGAGAGCGCCCAGAAGCTCAAGCTGGAGGCGGCCGAACTGACCTCCTGGGATCTGACGGCGCGCCAGATCTGCGATCTCGAACTGCTGATGAATGGCGGCTTCTACCCGCTCAAGGGCTTTCTCGGGCGCGAGGATTACGACAGCGTGGTCGAGACCATGCGACTCGCCGATGGCAGTCTCTGGCCGATGCCGATCACGCTCGATGTGAGCGAAGACTTCGCCGCCGGGCTGGAAGAGGGCCAGGACATCGCCCTTCGCGATCAGGAAGGCGTGATCCTCGCCACCATGACGGTGACCGATATCTGGACCCCGGACAAGCGCCGCGAGGCCGAGAAGGTGTTCGGCGCCGATGACGTGGCCCATCCGGCGGTCAACTACCTGCACAACACGGCAGGCCCGGTCTATCTCGGCGGCCCGGTGGTGGGCATCCAGCAGCCGGTGCATTACGACTTCCGCGCCCGGCGCGACACGCCCAACGAACTGCGCGCCTTTTTCCGCAAGCTCGGCTGGCGGCGCATCGTCGCCTTTCAGACCCGCAACCCGCTGCACCGCGCGCACCAGGAGCTTACCTTCCGCGCCGCGCGCGAGGCGCAGGCGAACCTGCTCATTCACCCGGTCGTGGGCATGACCAAGCCGGGCGATGTGGACCATTTCACCCGGGTGCGCTGCTACGAGGCGGTGCTGGATCAGTACCCCGCCGCCACCACCACCATGAGCCTCCTGAACCTCGCCATGCGCATGGCCGGGCCGCGCGAGGCGCTCTGGCACGGGCTGATCCGGCGCAATCACGGCTGCACCCATTTCATCGTCGGGCGCGACCATGCGGGTCCGGGCAACAACTCGGCCGGCGAGCCCTTTTACGGCCCCTATGACGCGCAGGAGCTTTTCAGGCGCCACGAGGAAGAAATCGGCATCGAGATGGTGCCCTTCAAGCACATGGTCTATGTGCAGGAGCGCGCCCAGTACGAGCCCGCCGACGCGGTGGAAGAGGGCGCGACCGTGCTCAACATCTCCGGCACCGAGCTGCGCCGGCGCCTGCGCGAGGGGCTGGAGATCCCCGAATGGTTCTCGTTTCCCGAAGTGGTCGAGGAGCTTCGCCGGCGCTACCCGCCGCGCCACAAGCAGGGCTTCACGGTGTTCTTCACCGGATTTTCGGGCTCCGGCAAATCCACCATCGCCAATGCGCTGATGGTCAAGCTGATGGAGATGGGCGGCCGCCCGGTGACGCTTCTGGACGGCGACATCGTGCGCAAGAATCTCTCCAGCGAGCTTGGCTTCTCCAAGGAGCACCGCGATCTCAACATCCGCCGCATCGGCTTCGTCGCCGCCGAGATCACCAAGAATGGCGGCATCGCCATCTGCGCGCCGATCGCCCCCTATGCGGCCACGCGGCGCGCGGTGCGCGAGGAGATCGAGCAATACGGCGCCTTTGTCGAGGTCCACGTCGCCACCTCGATCGAAGAATGCGAGCGGCGCGACCGCAAGGGTCTCTACAAGCTGGCCCGCGAAGGCAAGATCAAGGAATTCACCGGGATTTCAGACCCTTACGACGTGCCGGAAAACCCGGAACTCAGGGTCGAGACCGAGAATGTCGAGGTCGATCACTGCGCCCATCAGGTGCTGCTGAAGCTGGAAAGCATGGGGCTGGTCAAGGTCTGAACGCCCGCGCATGTCCCCGCTGGTCATCAGCCTGACCTCGATCCCGCCCCGCTTCGGCCAGCTGCCGCGCGTCATCGCCGCGCTCCGCGCCCAGACGGCGCGCGCGCGCATCCTGCTGGTGCTGCCCAGCCGCTACCGCCGCTTTCCCGGCCACCACGCGCCGCCGCCGCTCGATGGGGTCGAGATCCTGCGCCCGGATCAGGACCCCGGGCCGATCGCCAAGCTCGCCCCCGCCGCGCGCCTGCTGCGTGGGGAGGGCGGGGGGCAGGCCGGCCACCTGCTCTACTGCGA